>JAZQAB010000052.1:0-11519 GCA_045545055.1 Clostridia bacterium
CACAATATGATAATCGATGTTCCCGCATATCCATTATAACAGATGCTTTGAATTCTGGCGAGTACTTTCTTTGTTTTTGCCCTTTTTTGCTCATAAAAATATGCACCTCCAAAAGTGTCTAACTTTTGGGGTGCATATCAATTTTGAAAAACCTCTTATTTTTTACAGTATAGGAATTTGCGTAAATTTAATTCGCATGAAACTGTGTTTGTGCAATGTTCGGGTGCGACGAGGGTGAAGCGGCACGCTTCTTTTTTACAGTATAGGAATTTGCGTAATTTAATCGCGAGCAACACTTTTCCGTTTTAAACTTAGTTGGGACGCGATATGGGTGAAGCGGCACGCTTCTTTTTTACCGTATAGAAAATTACGTAATTTATGGCACCTTTTTATCTTTTAAATCCGCCTTGGGGAAATATGTAATCCTGAGGTTTGTGCATCCGTATGGTACAAGCTCTAAGGGAAGCTTTTCAGTTACAAACTGATAATCACCGAAGGTTTCAAAGGTTTTTTTCTGATAGGGAGCACACATATACGGTGCCTTGTAGCAATGTGTGTGAAGCTTTATCAAAGGATTCTCCCATACATAACCGTTTTCGGGAAGCTCCTCAATTGTAATTTGGTCGGGGGTGAGGTTTTCATCAAGAGCAATGTTCCAGCTTATCTGATATTTTCTCAGCCCCATTCTCATATGGGGGTCGGGGTTGTCTGCCTCCTCATATGCGGCAGTTACATTCCACCAATTCCACCCTTCGGGGAGGGGAGTCATAGGTCTGCCGGGCGTGGGTGTCCATTTTTCGGGGATATGGTAGCTGAACAAAAGTGCACCGTATCTGATTGCAATGGGGTATTTACGGCTCCAGTCGGAGTCATCAATCTTTACCACTTCAATTTCAGCTTTGAAGGTTATTGTCACGCTGTCACCCTTGTGCCAGAGCCTCTTTACCGGTGCATAGCCGTTTTCGTCGGGCTTGGCATCGCATTTTTCACCGTTTACAAGAATTGTGAAGCCCTTGTTCCAAGCAGGAATCTTGAGATTAAGAGAAAACTCCTTATCGCAGTTTATCTCAAGCTGCACCTTATTGCGGAAGGGGTAGAGAGTCTTTTGTGTGATTGAAATATCCTTATAATCAAGACTGCATGGACCATATGCATTAACGTATATATTACCGTCATTGTCATAAAGGAAGATTCCGCGGATAAATTCAGGCAGAACTCCTACAGAGTTTACGGGACAGCACGCAATGTGGTAGCAGGGACCGTATGCCTGCATATCACCTGCGGCGGCAGAGGATTGTGTAGTGGCATAAATCTGATTGGGGGAGTTAAGGTAGGCGATTGCCCTTTCATCTTTTTTTCTTGCTCCCTGAGCACCGTTGTAGAACATCTGCTCCATATAATCGCCGTATCTGGAATTACCGGTAATATAGCTCATCTGCAGATATGTCTGATTGTAAAGACCGTAACTGCAATATTCTGTTTCCGTGCTGGAGCCGATAGGTCCGAGGTACTCTGCCACAGATACAGGACTTCCCGAAAGCTGAATGCATTTTTTCATAAGCTGCTCTATTCTGCGGACAGAGGCATCAAGATATTCTTTTTTCCCTGTGGCACTATAGACCATTGCAGGAAATTTAAGGTTTAACCCAAGCCCTGCGGTATGGTTGGAATTGTATTGAATCGCTTCATTAAGCATGGCTTTGTAGGAAGAACGGAAAAGGTCGTGACTTGCCACATATTCAAGGTACTCCACGGCAAAATCAAGAAGCCTTTCATCTTCCGTATGGAAATACGCACCAATAAGGGGGTCGATGATATTTGGTGCACTGTAAACTGTCTTTCTGTCACCTGACCAGTTTTCACAAAACCATAAAAGACAACGGTGAACTGCCGCAAGCACGTCTTTTCTTCCTGTTGCTTCATAAAAAGCAAGAAGTGCACGCATGGCACAGGCTGTTCCGCCTGCGTTGTAGTCCGAATAAATCATTGAATCCTTGCGGATAAAGGTTCCCAGGTAACCATTTGGAAGCTGCTTTTTCATCATTTCGTTAACCCAGGTTTCAGCGGTTTTAATCATTTCCGCATCATTTAAGGTGTAAGCAAACTGAATATAGCCTGCCCAGTAGTTGCCTGATATTTCAGCACCCCAGCCGTCCTGAAAAAGCTCTGCCCATGCCTTTACATAGGTCTTTTTGGTATAGGGGTCAGCTATCATTTCAGGCTCCAGTTCATGCAGGTGACCTGCAATTCCGTCCTTGCCGCGAAGCATCTGGTCACGGAGAAAACCCTCCGGATGAATACTCCCTAAAGGAAACAAATTAAGCTTTTGATATTTTTTCATGTAAAGCTGTCCTTTCGTGTTTTTGATTTTATTATATAACAATGTGAAAAATTGTAAATGGCATATCCTAAAAAACATGGACAAAACTGATATATAATGATATAATAAAGTCAAAAGGTTGTGATTTTATGGTTTTTTATGAAATAGAAATATTGTCTGTTCCTCAAATAAGGTTTGCTTATAACGTGGAAATAGAAAAATATAAAAACAGTTTTAAGCGAATTGAAAACTTTTTGGAAATTGCCCTGTGCCTTGATGGACGTATCCTTTTTGAATATGAAAACGGTGAAAAGGAGATAACAAAGCCGAGAATGCTTCTTCCGATGATCAGGAATGTTGCCTGTACAACTGCGGCATACGAAAACGAAAAGCAAAGGCACGTTACCGTAGGAATGAATCTCAGCTATAAATGGAAGCGACACTGCAGCACTGATGAATGTAATATAGCAGAGCTTAGAGGAAAAGTAGAAAAACACAAGGCAGTTCTGATTCCGTATCATTGTGATATGGGAGAATATTATGATGAGGTGAAAAGTCTGCTCAGGAAAATAATTTCGGAAAACGCCTCTGAAAACGAAGGAAGAAAGCTTGCGGCGGTGGGCTATTGCTATGCTCTTTTGGGGGTGCTCAGTGATTTTGTGTTAAAAAGGCTTGCCGACAGAGAAGCGGATTTTTCACCATCAGAGGGGCTATATGCCGAAAGAGCAGCAGAGTATATTAACAAAAACTATGCAAAAAAAATAACGGTAAGAGATATTTCGGATTTTCTTGGTATTTCCGAAGGATATCTCCACCGCATATTTAAAAATGTAAAAAAATGTACCGTGGTAGAGTATATAAACAAATGCCGCATTTTTGCAGCTGCGGAGCTTATGGAAAGCAAAGCTCTTTCCCTTAAGGAGGCAGCATACAATGTAGGAATTGAAGACACTTGCTATATGAGCAGGCTTTTCAGGAAAGTAATGGGCGTAAGCTATAGAGAATATATTAAAAAGTATTAAATCATTTCTGCAACGGCAGAAAATTCTCCCCCACCCTCTATATTGTGAACTAAATTATAAACATCCGTGGCTTTACATTCTGACTTAAATATAATATCATTCTTTAAAACCGCACCCCTTGATGCGATGGGAAGCGAGGAACTCTCTTTCATAAGACGGAGAAGCTCGCTTCCTTTTTTATTAAAAGCAATCGGGCGTATATATGTGGGGGAGATGTACTCCTTAAAATGATTTCCTATTATCATGTTGCAAAGGATTCTTCGGATTCTGCTCTGCGTATATCTTCGGCAGGAGGCTTCCTCTACAATTTCTGCAAAGGTATTTTTAAAAGATGCGTCTTTAAGCCTTGATGCAATTTCTTCATTGCAGTCGGGCAGAAGCATCAGCTCCTCTTTTCCGATTGCTTTAAGCCTTGATGCGGTAATTATATCAAAATCCTTCATAAACGTGGGACTTGCCTCATAATTATAGAGCATGTACTCATTTGCATCTTTACCGACTTTAAGCCTTGCACGAATAGCGGAAGCAGATGGTACGGAGGTTTTAATATCGGTGTCATTATAACCGCCGCCCAGCCTTTTTATCGTGTAGGGAATAATTTTTGAGCCAAGATTTTTTATCGCCTTTATATACTCAACGGCAAGAATGTTGTTTGGCTCATTTAACACAGAAGCTTCCTTTATCACAGCTTCTGCTGCCAACTGTCTTGCCTTGGGGAAGCTCATTCCCTCGGAAAGCTTTTCGTTTAGTAATGAAGAAAATTCCCCGTTTTCATCATTTAAAACCTCGGCACATTTTGTAAGGACAGAAATATCTCCACATTCGCTTCCGAAATACAGAGAATTAACCACTCCGCATTTTTCGAGGATTTCTACACCGCCCCTTGCAAAGCCCTCTGCCGAGGAAAGGCAGTAAAGCACAGGAAGCTCTATCACCAAATCCACACCGTTTGCGATGGCGGCTCTTGCACGGTCGTATTTTTCAAAAATCGCACATTCGCCCCTTTGCACGAAATTGCCGCTCATCACAGCAATTACAGCATCATTTTCCTGCTTTATGGTGTCGATAAGGAGCTTATGACCTGCATGCAGGGGGTTAAATTCTGCAATTAAAGCACTTATTTTCATAAAATCCCTCGCTTTTTGGTAAAAAAATGTTGAAAATTGGATATTTCTATTATATACTATATAGGTAAAAAAATAAAGGCTTGGAGGAATAAAAATGAGTAAATTTTTGGATAGCGTCAAGGAGAGAGCGAGAAAAGACAAGAAGACTATCGTGCTCCCCGAATCTATGGACAGGCGTACATGGGAGGCTGCAGAAACAATTCTTAAAGAAGACATTGCCAATTTGGTAATCATCGGTACTCCCGAAGAAGTTAATGAAAATTTAAAAGGGCTTGATGTTTCCAAGGCTACAATCATCGACCCCTTTAACCATGAAAAAACAGAGGAATACCTTAATCTTTTTGTAGAACTCAGAAAGAGCAAGGGTGTTACATATGAGCAGGCGAAGGAAATCGTTTTAGGTGACTATATGTACTATGCATGTCTTATGGTTAAGGCAGGCGATGCTGACGGTGTTGTATCGGGTGCGTGCCATTCCACTGCAAACACACTTCGTCCCTCGCTTCAGATTATTAAGACAAAGCCCGGTGTAAAGCTTGTATCAGCTTTCTTCCTTATGGTTGTGCCGGATTGTGAATATGGTGCAAACGGCACATTCGTATTTGCAGACAGCGGTCTTGTTCAGAATCCGAATAGTGAAGAGCTTGCAGCTATTGCCGCATCTTCTGCCGAGAGCTTTGAGCTTTTAGTAGGCGAAAAGGCATATGTTGCTATGCTTTCTCATTCCACAAAGGGCAGTGCAGCTCACGCTGATGTTGATAAGGTTACAGAGGCTACACGTATCTGTAAGGAAACCTTCCCCGAAATCAATGTAGACGGAGAGCTTCAGCTTGATGCGGCTATCGTTCCTTCTGTCGGTCAGTCCAAGGCTCCCGGTTCACCCGTAGCAGGAAAGGCAAACGTTCTTGTATACCCCGACCTTGATGCAGGTAATATCGGCTACAAGCTTGTTCAGCGTCTTGCTAAAGCGGAAGCATACGGCCCCGTTACCCAGGGTATTGCAATGCCTATCAATGACCTTTCACGCGGATGCAGTGCAGAAGATATCGTAGGTGTTGTAGCAATTACAGCAGTTCAGGCACAGGCACAGGCTCAGTAATTTAAAGAAAGGAAGTTTTACATAATGAAAATTCTTGTTATTAACGCAGGAAGCTCCTCCCTTAAATATCAGCTTATCGATATGGATAACAAGGCTGTTATGGCAAAGGGACTTTGCGAAAGAATCACTATTGACGGAAGCAAGCTTAACCACACCCCGGCAGGCGGTGAAAAGGTTGTAATCGAAAGCCCCATGCCCACTCATGCAGAGGCTATCAAGCTTGTTATAGATGCTCTTGTTGACAAGAACCACGGCGTTATCGCTTCTATGAGCGAAATCGGTGCAGTAGGTCACCGTGTTGTACACGGCGGAGAAAGCTTTAGCGGAAGCGTTGTTATTACAGCGGAAGTAAAGAAAGCAATCGAGGAATGTATCGAGCTCGCACCCCTCCACAACCCTGCAAACCTTATCGGTATCGAGGCTTGTGAGAAGGTTATGCCCGGTGTGCCTCAGGTAGCTGTATTTGATACCGCATTCCATCAGACAATGCCCGAGGAAGCATACCTTTACGGTATTCCCTACGAATATTATGAAAAGTATAAAATCAGACGTTACGGCTTCCATGGTACAAGCCATAACTATGTATCCGGAAAAGCTGCAGAGCTTCTCGGAAAAGACATTAAGGATATTAATATCGTTACATGCCACCTTGGTAACGGTTCCTCCGTTGCGGCTGTAAAGGGCGGCAAGGTTATCGACACAACGATGGGACTTACACCCCTTGCAGGTATTCTCATGGGTACAAGAAGCGGTGACATTGACCCTGCTATCGTAACATTCCTTATGGAAAAGGAAAATCTCGGTATTGATGAAATCAACACAGTTCTTAATAAAAAGAGCGGTGTATTTGGTGTAAGCGGTGTTTCAAGTGACTTCCGTGACCTTTGTGCGGCAGCGGAGGACGGAAACAAGCGTGCATCTGTAGCTCTTAAAATGTTCTACTACGGAATTAAGAAGTACATCGGCGGATATGCAGCGGCTATGGGCGGCGTTGATGCAATCGTATTTACCGCAGGTGTAGGCGAGAACGACTGCGATGCACGAAAGGGCATTACAGAAGGTCTTGAGTTCCTTGGCGTAAAGGTTGATGCTGAGAAGAACAAGCTCCGCGGTCAGGCTATAGATGTATCAGCCGAGGGTGCTACGGTAAAAACTCTTGTTATTCCCACCGATGAGGAAATGATGATTGCTATTGAAACTGAAAGATTGGCAAAATAATTGTTGACAATCAAAGAAAACGATAGTATAATATATAGGCACGTGTAGAGGAAGTGCCGGGAGTAGGTGTTTTAATATGAAGATAAATATTGCATCTGTACTCAGAAATGACGGTGCTTCAAAGGAGTTTTCGGGAGAAACGGAGCTTGGAAGCTTTGAATATATGGGCAGCACACTTACATTTGAAAATCCTCCCAAGATAACGGGCAGGATTCACAATATTGGGGGAACTCTTGAAATATCGGGACGGATAACGGGTGAATATACTACCGTATGTTCGCGTTGCGGTGTCCCCATCAGAGAGGAATTTTCGGCAGAGCTTTTTGAAAGCGTTGATGACGAGCTTTCCGATATTGATGAAGAATGTATTACTGTCAGCGGTAATGTGATAGACATTTCCGGAAGTATTGATGCGTGCATATTCGGCTCTCTTCCTATGCAACCCCTTTGCAAGGAAGATTGTAAGGGACTTTGCCATAAGTGTGGCACAGACCTTAATAAAAATGAATGCAATTGCGAAGATGAGGTCTATGACCCGAGATTCGCCATCTTTAGAAAACTAAGTAAAGAGGTGTGAAAAATGGCAGTTCCAAAGAGAAGAACTTCTAAGGCAAGAAAGAATAAGAGAAGAGCTAATTGGAAGCTTGAAGTACCCGGCATGATCAAGTGCGCAAACTGCGGTGAGCTTATTAAGGCTCACATTGTATGTAAGCATTGCGGTTATTATAAGGGCGTTCAGGTTGTTAAGAAAGCAGCTAACTAATCTTAAAAAAGACGATTTACCGCCCCGTAAACACGGGGCGGTAAATTAATATGTCGATATAGCTCAGCAGGATAGAGCGACCGCCTCCTAAGCGGTAGGTCGGAGGTTCGAATCCTCTTATCGACGCCAGAAAAAAGGCATTTTTCGAAAAAGAAAAATGTCTTTTTTCAGCTAAATTCGCTGACGCGAGCTAAATGTACGGCGTACGCTAAATTGCTTCGTAGCTAAATTAACTTTTGGTCAGCTTACAGCGAATTTAATTTAGCTGTTTCGGCAGAAACAATTTAGCTATTGCGAAGCAATAATTTCGCTTTGCAACTTGTTGAAAAATCTATCTAAAACCATTTTATTTCATTATACAAGGTGAGAATAACTATGAATTTTTCAAAATTAACCGAGTATCTTAACAGCTTAACAGGAAAGGAAGCAGCAGGAAGTGATGTTGCGGTATTTAAAGACGGCAAACCGATATACAGACATATGTCAGGATTTGCGGATATTAAAAACGGAATTAAAATATCCGCAAACACAATTTATCCTTTGTTTTCATCTACAAAGATAATTACTTGCATAGCAGCATTTATGCTTTATGAGCAAGGAAAATTTGACCTTGATGACAAGCTTTCAGATTATTTTCCGGAATTTTCTCAAATGAAAGTAAAGATAGACGAAACAGAGACAAAAGATGCTGAAAATCCTATACTTATCCGACACCTGTTTTCTATGATGGCAGGCTTTAGTTATGATTTGGAGCTTCCTTCGCTTTTTGAATACCGCGTTGAAACGGGGGGAGAATGTCCTACTTCGTTGTTTCCCTCATATCTTGCAAAAGAGCCGCTGATGTTTGAACCCGGCACAAGCTGGAAATACAGCGTATGTCATGATGTAATCGGTGCACTTATTGAGAAGTGGAGCGGTATGACTTTCGGAGAATTCCTTGAAAAGAGCATATTCAATCCACTCAAAATGAAGGATACACATTTTATTCTTCCTGAAGGCAAATTGTCACGTGTGGCAGAAAGGTATCGCTACAACGAAGAAACTGCTCAGTTAGAGCTCTGTCCTAACAATGTAAAATACCGCCTTGGAAGCAAGTTCGAAAGCGGTGGTGCAGGACTTTATTCAACAGTTGATGATTATATGCTCTTTATGCAGGCTGTTCTTTCAGAAAAGCTGATAAAAAGAGAAACAATTAATCTTATGAATACCAATTGCGTCCCGGAAAGTGCTCTTTCTGTCTATCAGACAGGAAACCGCGGGGGATGCGGTTACGGACTTGGTGTAAAGATGCTCCTTGATGCAAGTGTAAATGATTCAAAAGCATCTCTCGGTTCCTTTGGTTGGGGAGGTGCTACAGGAACACATCTGCTTTTTGACTTTGAAAAGAATTTGGCTCTTTTCTATGCAAAGAATGTTTCTTCTCCCGATGGATTTATTCCTTTAAAAATTGAAAATCTTTTGTATGAAGCGCTTGAAATATAGTTGCGGTCAGTTCGTAGCTTTAGTCCGCAGGAAAGGCTTGGAGGTTTATGGAATATGATAAAATACACAGATATTGAGGGAGAAAGAATTTATTCGCTTGTAAATGGATTGTTCCCATTGAATGGCACTATTTTTAATGACAATACCATTACCGTAAAAAATATCGGTGACGGAGTAGAAACCAAAGCATTTGTTACCGCCTGCAATATGGTTAGGGTAACCGCAGATATAAGCGGTGAATTCAAGACCGCCCGTATCAGCGTGAAAATACAGAGAAATGACGGCGGCGAAGAACTGATTACACTTAATGACTGTGTTCCGGGACATTTCTGCGAAACCTTTGATGCGGCAAATTTTGCCGTTTATCACGATGCCAAGGAATTTAAAATACATATAGCCTCAATGGGCGATTACGGGTTTATCACCATAGAAAATCTTGAGGTATGCCCTCTTGATAAGCTGCAGCAGTCGGCATATTATGATAAAGACTTTTCACAAATGCTTGGTAATGTTTTTTCTGAAATAGATATGATTCGCTCAGGTACAGGAATCAGACTCCCTGTAGCGGTCTCACCAAACGGAAGAAAGTTTACCATTGGTGTTGATGATGACGGAAATATAATCTCAATTCCCAATGTTCCTAAAAAGACTGTTATGCTTGGAAACTCACTTCTTTTGGGAATGCAGTTTTACGGAATGTGTGCAAGTGCTCCCGATAAGGATTACGCATTCTATATTCAGCAGGAAATTCTAAAAAGGTGTCCTACAGCTACTTTTGACAAAATTTTTGCCGCACCCTTTGAGACTGCAGAAACAGACGAAATGTATGAAACATGGTGGGAAAATCCCTCAACAAGAGGCACTAAAAAAACCGTAAAGGACATTTTTACCTCGGATACCGAGCTTATTATTGTTCAGCTTGGAGATAATGTCAACAATACCGCCCGTGTGAATGCTTTCCCGAAACATGCGGACAGACTTATTTCTTCAATGCGTGCATTATGTCCCAGGGCACGTATTATATGGGTAATGGGCTTTTATAATCGCAGAAATACGTATGATATGTTGTCAGCACTAAGCAGAAAATGGGCGTTTCCCATTGTTGATATAAGTGACCTTAATGTTACGGAGAATCAGTCCTTCAGCGGTGCAGAATATACACTGGAAGACGGAACAAAAGCTATTGTGAAAGACGGATGGATTACCCATCCGGGAGATGAAGGCATGAAAAAAATTGCTGAAAGAATTATTGATGCGATAGATATGTAAAGGAACATTTCCAGAACAAAAAACTAAAAGGGAGTGGACAGAGTGAATAGTGTAAATATAACGAAAAAGGGACATTATAATGTCATAGTTGTCGGAGGTGGTATTGCGGGAGTTTCTGCCGCAGTTTCAGCCGCACGTGAGGGTATGAGTGTTCTTATAATAGAAAAGCAGGTAAATTTAGGCGGACTTGCAACGGGCGGACTTATCAGTTGGTATGAACCTCTTTGTAACGGTGAGGGAAAGCAGATAGTGTTCGGAATTGCTGAGGAGCTTATAAAGCTTTCCGTTAAATACTGCTATGATTCACTTCCCGAAAAATGGGGCGGCACAGAGAGAAGCGATTCCAGACGTGACAGATACGCAACAAGGTTTAGTCCGACGGTTTATTCCCTTGCACTTGACGAATATGTTTTGCAAAACGGAGCAGAGCTTCTTTTTGATACCTTAGCAACCTATCCTGTTATGGAGGGAAATATTTGCAAAGGCGTTATCGTGGAAAATATCAGCGGAAGGGAAGAATATAGTGCCGATGTTGTAATTGATGCAACAGGAACAGCGGCAATAATGCACCGTGCAGGCGTCCCCTGCGTTGACGGACGGAACTTTGCTTCCTATATTGTACATAAAATAGATGATGATGTAATAAATGAATATAAAAAAGACGCAATAACCTGGAAATTGCGTGCCTGGAACGGAGCAGGAAGCGATATGGACGGTAACGGTCAGCCCGAGGGAGAAAAGCTTATAAGCGGAACAGATGCAAAGGAAACCAGTGACTACATAGTTCGAGGCAAGGCGAGAATGCTTGAAAAAATAAAGTCGTGGGATCGCTATTCTTTTGACCTTATGTCAATTCCCACTATGCCTCAATTCAGAACAATTCGCCATATTGTAGGCGACAGCGATTTTAATGCCGATACCGAGGTGTCTTTCCCCGATTCTATCGGAAGGCTTACTGATTTCCGCTCAAATAAAATTCCCAGAACCTATGACTTCCCCCTCTCTGCACTTTACAACTCAGATTTTCCCAATCTTCTTGCGGCAGGAAGAATTGTTTCCACCTCCACCCGTGACGGTTGGGAGGTAGCACGTGTTATTCCATCATGTGCAAAAACAGGCGAAGAAGCAGGAAAAGCCGCTGCAAGATATGTAAGGAACGGCAAATTTTCATACTAATCGAAAATTTCCCACTTTGGGGACACTCCCCAAAAGGAGAAAA
>JAZQAB010000053.1:0-12414 GCA_045545055.1 Clostridia bacterium
CCCTTATCCATCGCAAAGGATATAATGTTTTCAAACACGGCAACAAGGGTAGAAAGTGCCGCAAAAATCATGAATATGAAGAACAGTGTTCCCCATATTCTGCCGCCGCTCATGGAGTTAAAAAGATTTGGAAGTGTAACGAATATCAGCTTAGGACCTGCTCCCGGCTCAATTCCGTAGGCAAAGCACGCAGGAATAATGATAAGACCTGCACAAAATGCAACAAAGGTATCAAGGAGTGCGATAGACATGGTTTCCCCTGCAAGGCGGCGATCCTTTGAAATATAGCTTCCGAAAATTGCCATTGACCCCATTCCGATAGAAAGGGTGAAAAACGCCTGTCCCATAGCGGCAAACACTACGTTGCCTATTCCCTGCTCTATCATTCGGTCAAAATCGGGAACAAGGTAGTACTGTAAGCCCTTGGAAGCTCCGGGAAGGGTAATTGAGCGTCCTGCAAGTATAAGAATAATTGCAAGAAGGGCAAGCATCATTACCTTTGTAATTTTTTCTACGCCTTTTTCAAGACCGAATGAACAAATCAGAAATCCGAGGGCTACCGCAAGAATCATAAAGCCCACAACCAACGGAGCATTTCCTGTAAAGTCTGCAAACTGATTTCCCACCTCGGTCACGCTTTGACCGACAAAGTCACCCTTTGCCATTTTGATAAAATAGGCAAACATCCAACCTGTAATGGTAGTATAAAACATCATCAGAAGATAGTTTCCTGCCATACCGATTTTGCTGAACCAATGCCATTTTGTTCCTTCGGGTTCAAGCACCTTAAACGATTCTGCTATACTTTTTTGGCTTCCTCTGCCTACTGCAAATTCCATTGTCATAATAGGAAGCCCGAACACTACCAAAAACGCCAGATAAAGAAGTATAAAAGCCGCACCGCCGTACTGTCCGACGATGTACGGGAAACGCCATACATTACCAAGACCGATTGCACAGCCTGCCGATATTAAAATGAAACCCAATCTTGATGAAAATCTTTCTCTCTGCATAATATTCCTCCCAAGCCTCAGAATAAAACGGGCGGATAATATCCGCCCCTACAGAATGTATGCCAACATTCCATGCTATCCCGTAGGGGCGACCCTATGTGGTCGCCCGCCATCTGAGATTACATTTTATGTCATATTTTTTCCACGCCAAGCATTACCTTTTCGCCGTTAATGTTCCATTCCTTGCTATTGTCGCAGTTTTCACCGCACTTTACCGCAAGAGCGAGAACATCATTTTTGATTTCATCTGCATTTCTTTCAATGATTGCAGAAATCTTCTCGTTTCCGCTGACATAGATATTGATATTATCCATAACTTCAAAACCGCTGTCCTTACGCATGGTTTGAATCTTACTGATAATTTCACGTACAAAGCCTTCTTCGATAAGCTCGTCTGAAAGACGTGTGTCAAGAACTACGGTGATACCGAAATCACTTTCCGAAGCGAAGCCCTCTACCTGTGCAGATTCAATGAGGAGGTCTTCCTTTTCAAGAGAAATTGTTTCTCCGTTTACCTCGAATCTGATTGCACCGCTATTTTCAAGTTCCTCCATAGCTTTGTTTCCGTCAACATTTGCAAGATAGTCACGGATGCCACCGAGGAATTTGCCGTACTTAGGACCTACTGTTTTAAGCTGAGGCTTGAAGCTGTAGGTTGTGCAGGCACTTACATTGTCTGTAAACTCAACTTCCTTTACGTTAAGCTCATCGGCAATGATTTCCGTATAGAAGCTGTCAAGAGATGTATCTGCCTTAACATACATTTTTCCGATAGGCTGGCGGTTTTTGATGTTTGAAGCATTTCTTGCCGCTCTGCCCAGAACAACGATGTCCAAAACTTCCTCCATTGCCTTTTCAAGCTGAGTATCAATCTTTGATTCATCGCAAACAGGGTAATCGCAAAGATGCACACTGATGGGTGCGTCCTTGTCAATACTGCAAACAAGGTTACGGTAGATTTCCTCTGTCATAAAGGGAATCATGGGTGCAGTAACTTTAGCAAGAGTAACAAGGGTAGTATAAAGCGTCATATACGCATTAATCTTATCCTGTGTCATTTCCTTACCCCAGAATCTCTCACGGCTGCGGCGAACATACCAGTTACTCATTTCATCGGTAAATTCCTGTATTACACGGGCACTCTCGGTAATCTTGTAATCGCTTAAATAGTTATCCACCGTTTTGATAAGTGTATTAAGCTTGGAAATGAGCCACTTATCCATAACAGAAAGCTTATCGTAATCAAGAGTATACTTTGTGGCATCAAACTTATCAATATTTGCATAAAGCACAAAGAAAGCATATGTGTTCCAGAGCGTACCCATGAATTTACGCTGACCTTCGCTTACCGCACCGTCATGGAAGCGGTTGGGAAGCCACGGAGCACTATTTACA
The DNA here is from genome assembly GCA_045545055.1 of Clostridia bacterium. Taxonomy (GTDB): domain Bacteria; phylum Bacillota; class Clostridia; order UMGS1883; family UMGS1883; genus UMGS1883. Next base: position 2,409 of record JAZQAB010000053.1, read on the forward strand.
TAGAAGTACCAGCGGATTGCATCTGCACCGTGCTTTTCAAGTGCATCAAAGGGATCAACCGCATTACCCTTGGACTTACTCATTTTCTGTCCGTTTTCGTCCTGAACGTGACCGAGAACGATTACGTTCTTATAGGGCGCTTCATTGAAGATAAGAGTTGAAATAGCAAGAAGTGAATAGAACCAACCTCTTGTCTGGTCAACAGCCTCGCTGATGAAGTTTGCAGGGAAATTCTCCTCAAAGATTTCCTTGTTTTCAAAGGGATAGTGCCACTGAGCAAAGGGCATTGCACCCGAATCAAACCAGCAGTCAATAACTTCTTTAGTACGTGTCATCTGCTTTCCACATTCGGGACACTTGATTGTAACTGCATCGATGAATGGGCGGTGAAGCTCAATTTCTTCGGGGCAGTTATCACTCATTGATTTAAGCTCTTCGATAGAGCCGATTGAATGCTGATGTCCGCATTCACAAATCCATATATTAAGAGGTGTTCCCCAATAACGGTCACGGCTTACGCCCCAGTCCTGAACGTTTTTCAGCCAGTCGCCAAATCTGCCCTTACCTATTGTTTCGGGAATCCAGTTAATAGTGTCGTTATTACGGATAAGGTCTTCCCTTACCTCTGTCATCTTAATGAACCATGATTCTCTTGCATAGTAGATAAGAGGTGTATCACATCTCCAGCAGAAGGGGTAATCATGCTCAAACTTAGGTGCATCAAAGAGAAGTCCCCTTGAATCAAGGTCTACAAGTACCTTGGGGTCTGCATCCTTTACAAAAAGACCTGCAAAGGGAGTTTCCTCACTCATATTACCTGCCGCATCAACAAGCTGCACAAAAGGAAGGTCATACTTTCTTCCTACCTGAGCATCGTCTTCACCGAATGCGGGTGCAATATGTACAATACCTGTACCGTCAGACATTGTTACATAAGAATCGCAGGTTACGAAGTGACCCTTTTTCTTCTGCTTTTCGCAGATGGGCTTCACGCAATCAAAGAGAGGCTCATATTCCTTATGTTCAAGGTCTGTGCCCTTGTATGTTTCAAGAACTTCGTAAGCCGGCTTATCATCGGTTGCAAGCTTTCCCAAAACCTTGTCTAAAAGTGCCTCCGCCATATAGTAGGTATACCCATCAGCAGCTTTAACCTTACAATAAATATCGTCAGGATTCACGCAAAGTGCTACGTTTGAGGGAAGTGTCCAGGGAGTTGTTGTCCATGCGAGGAAGTAGCTATCCTCTCCCACTACCTTAAAACGAACTACCGCTGAGCGTTCCTTTACATTTTTATAGCCCTGTGCAACCTCGTGAGAAGAAAGCGGAGTTCCGCAGCGAGGGCAATAGGGTACAATTTTGAAGCCCTTGTAAAGAAGCCCCTTGTCCCAAATCTGTTTAAGTGCCCACCATTCGGACTCGATAAAGTTGTTGTCATAGGTAACGTAAGGGTCATCCATATCAGCCCAGAATCCGACTGTCTGTGAGAAATCCTCCCACATACCCTTATATTTCCATACGCTTTCCTTACATTTTGCAATGAAAGGCTCAAGACCGTACTGTTCAATCTGTTCCTTTCCGTCAAGTCCCAAAAGCTTCTCAACCTCAAGCTCAACGGGAAGTCCGTGTGTGTCCCAGCCTGCTTTACGGGTAACCTTATACCCCTTCATAGTACGGTAACGGGGAATCATATCCTTTATAACACGTGTGAGAACGTGACCGATATGAGGCTTTCCGTTAGCCGTGGGGGGGCCGTCATAAAATGTGTAGCTTTCGCATCCCAGGCGGTTTTCAATACTTTTTTCAAAGATATTGTTTTCACGCCAGAATTTGCCGATTTTCTTTTCTCTGTCAACAAAATTCAGTGTTGTATCAACCTTGTTGTACATAGCTTTACCTCCGTGTGATTTTATATAAATTTTAATTAATAAACAAAAAAGAAGCGTGCCGCTTCACCCATTTCGCACCCGGGCATTTTACGAACACAGTTTCATGCGAATTAAATTTACGCAAATTCCTATATAGTAAAAAAGCTCCGTCCCAATCAGGACGAAACCTCGCACCACCTAATCAGCATACTATCATATGCGTCTCCTTAACGGAGAGACTTCCCGTCACGGCTTACGTATTATTTCAGCCGTGCGGCTCGGAAGTGATATTCACAAAAATCTACTTTGCATCGGGCTTACACCGTCCCCGACTCGCTTTGCATTTTAAAATCTGCTACTGTCTTCGTCACAGCCTTTGTATGAAACTGTACTTATTATAATACCTGTCTTTAAAATTGTCAACTGTTTTTATTGACATAATCGGGAAAATATTATAAAATATATTATGAATTATAATGCAATTATACATAGATAATCGGAGGTATGAAAAATGGATAAGCTGATTCTCGTTATTGAAGACGAAGCACCTATTGTTGAAATATTAAAATTTAACCTTACAAAATCAGGCTACCGTGTCCTTACCGCATTTGACGGCGAGGAGGGGTATCGCCTTGCTCTCAGCGAAAAACCCGATTTGATACTTCTTGATGTAATGCTTCCGAAAATGGACGGTTTTGAGGTGTGCAAAAAGGTACGTGAGAAGCAGTCTACTCCCATCATCATGCTCACTGCACGTGATGAGGAGGTGGACAAGGTTCTCGGTCTTGAATTAGGGGCTGACGATTATTGTACAAAGCCTTTCTCTGTGCGTGAGCTGATGGCACGTGTAAAAGCTAACATACGCCGCACGGTTTCCGAGGCTTCTCCGAGTGACACCTCAGACCTTATTACCTTCCGCAATCTCACAATCAATCCCGCAAGATATGAGGCATCTAAAGATGAGAAGGTTATTGACCTGACACTGCGTGAATTTGAGCTTTTGAAATTTTTAGCACAGCAGCCCGGTCAGATTTTCACCCGTGAAACACTGCTTGAAAAGGTTTGGGGCTACGAATATTTCGGAGATGTGCGTACAGTAGATGTCACGGTAAGAAGGCTCAGGGAAAAGGTTGAGGATAACCCTGCCTCCCCCGGCTTTATTATGACAAAACGCGGAGTGGGATATTATTTCAACAAGTAAGGTTTGGTATTATGTTCAAAAGTATTCAGTGGAAAATCATTGCAATATTTCTACTTCTTACCGTCAGCGTGATGATCGTTGTCGGCACTTTTCTGCTGCAAAATATTACCGCATACTATCATAATGACTTTACAAGCTCTCTTGATAAGCAGTTTTTCACCGATGAGGTTATGGCAGAATTTGAGAATGTCATTGATTCGCCCGACGGTGTAAACACGGCACTGAGTTTACTCAAGGTATACTCAGTCAGAATGGGAATAGATTCTTTCAGAAATTATTATATTCTCGATTCCTCACTTAATGTGCTTGGCGGTTCTTCGGAAAAGACGGACACCTTTGAGCCTACCTCTAACCTGACGCTTGCCATGTCGGGAGAGCGTGGAAATATAGTTGAAAAAGATTCACGGATTATGGACTACGCCATAAGAATCGGTTCTTCGGGACATATCATTTATATTACCGATACCAAATTCGAAGTAAACGAAATCATAGGAAATATGTTCATAAATATATTCTGGGCACTTTTATTCGGACTTTTAATCAGTCTGATTTTGGGATTTTTCCTTTCAAGGACAATTATTTCGCCCATTTCCACACTTCAGCACCGAAGCGAAAGCATGGCGGAGGGTGATTTCAGTCACAAGATTGAAGTGCGTTCCCGTGATGAAATCGGAAGGCTTACGATTGCATTTAACGAAATGGCTTCTAAAATAAATGACGGTCTTGAGGATATCCGTGCCGAAAAAAATAAAGTTGAGGCAATTCTTAAAAACATGGCAGACGCCGTTCTGGCATATGACAATGCAGGTAATCTTATTCATATTAACCCTGCAGGTGAAAAGCTTCTGGGCGAGCACAGTCACAAAAGCTTTGACGAGCTTTTCGATATTTTGGGTGCAAATATTTCACTTTCGAGAATCCTTTACATTGATTCCAAGGAGAATATAGAACGTGATATTGAATATAAGGAAAAAAACCTCAAGGCGTTCTTTGCACCGTTTAATACGGAACGTTCATTTACTGCAGGCGTAGTGGTTGTTTTTCAGGATATCACAAGAAGACAGATGCTCGACAATGCAAGACGTGAGTTTGTGGCAAATGTTTCCCATGAGCTTCGCACTCCCCTTACGACAATCAAGACCTACGCTGAAACTATTTCCGATATGGGCGAGGGTACGCTTGACGATTCCACGCTTCATTTCGTAAATGTAATAGAAAACGAAGCCGACAGAATGACAAGGCTTGTAAAGGACCTATTAACCCTATCACAGCTTGACAGCTCCAAGGTTATTGAAAGAAGAAAGAAGTTCGACCTTTCACAGCTTATATCGTACGTTGTTGAAAAGCTCAGTATTTCCGCAAAAAACAGCGGTCACAGAATTAAACTTGATGTGAACATGAGCTCTCCCGTTTGCTTCGGTGAGCCTGATGCCATTGAGCAGGTTATAACCAATATTATTTCCAACGCTATTAAATACACCCCCGCAGGCGGAAAAATTGACGTTACCTGCTACGGTGATTTTTCAAAAGCATATATCAGTGTAAGGGACAATGGTATAGGAATCCCAGAAAGCGACCTTGCAAGAATTTTTGAACGCTTTTACAGAGTTGATAAGGCAAGGAGCCGTCAAAGCGGTGGAACGGGGCTTGGACTTGCCATTGCAAGGGAGATTATTCTCCGCCATAATGGAACGATTGAGATTGAAAGCCCCAATCAAAAAGGTACGATTGTTAAGATAACACTTCCCCTTTACGAGAGTGAATCTGACAATAAATGACTTGATTTCCAAAAATTACATGAAAAAGTAATAAATCATTAAGGCGATTGTAACACGGCTGTAACATTGATGTTGTATAATACAGACGTAAGATAAGCGTCGTGTTTTAATTAAGAGGGTAAAACTATGAAAAAATTATGTGCATTATTCATTTCATTCATTTTAATATTGTCGTCCCTGTCCGTTTTTGCAGCACCTGTTACAATCTCATCATCGGATAATGGAAACTCAAGTAGCCTGATAGTGGTGAAAAAACCCGAAACGAAAAATTCAGCCACTTTGAAAAAAACCTACGGAATCACAGGAACAGGCAAAAGCAAGGTCGTTGTTTCGTATTATAAGCATAACGGAAACGGCTATGTGGCACTTAAAAATTCAAACGGCAGTGTTTTTGAAACACGCATAGGAAACGCAGGAGTATTTTACAAGCAGGTTTCCCTCTCCGAGGGGCATAATAAATTTGCTGTAAGAGCTGAAGCTCCCGACGGTACATATCAGGTTGTATTTTTTGACATCAATGTTCTTAATCAGAGCATGATGAATAATATCAGCGGTTTTTCCAACGGAATACAGTCACTGTTTAACGGCTGGATGAATTAAAAAAGTAACAACAAAAAGCTTCAGACGTGAGTCTGAAGCTTTTTTGCTAATATAATTGGGGGAAGCACGTTATGTTTAAAGAAAGAATTAAAAGTGCTGCTATATTCATTTTAATATTTAATTTACTGTTCCTTACCTCACAGCTTTGGTTTGTAAATTCGGGAACCACCGTGGGCGGAGAGTTTGAAAAATATCTTCGCTCGTTTCCGCTTGTAGAAAAATTCTTTCCTATTGAAACCGAGTACAGCATTTCAAAAGAGAATCTTTCCAAGCCGAGGAAATTCCTAATCAATGACGGTTCACTCTGGATGGCGTATTATAACACGGATATAGGTTTTTCCCCCATTGACCAGCGTACACGAAAAATTATAAAAGGCTTTCTTCAAGGTGACATCACCGCAAGCAAGGAGATTGATTCTGAGACTTGGGAATCCGGTCTTGAATCACTCAGTATTTATGTGGAATACCCCGTTTCCTTTTCCATGGAAATGCTGTGCAGAATTATGGGGATAGGCACAAAAAATGCTCCCTCTGAAATAAAATCGCTGAAGGAATTTGTGATTTTACCTTCAAGCGAGGAAAGCGATGTGGGAATACTGGTAAAGGACAGCAAAAACCCCGAAATTTGTTACGCTTATGTACTTGAAAGCTCCTATACCTTGCCTGCTTCCGACCTTTCTGTATACACCTCAAATGACGGCTACTATGAGCCTGCCTTCAGTACAGGGCTTGAGCTTGATGAGGAAAGCAACGTATCACTCTCCCCTCTTGTGCTATTTTCCGATTCGGAGCCCGAAACGGAGGTTTTACTGCCTCATAACCTTATTACCGAGAAGTCACGTGGGAAGCTGCTTGAGAACTTTTCTTTAAATTCCGCAGGTATAAATTCATATGAAGATGCAGACGGGGCAACGAAATATATCGCTAACTATTCACAGGCGGTAATATATCCCGATTCAACCTTTGAATATTCGGCTGTCTCTGCAGACAGAGGTATCCTTCTTGACGAAAGCGAAGACAGCTACAATGTGCTTAATGCCGCCATTGATTTAGCTGAAAAAACCTGGGAATGTGTATCGGATGAGCCTCTTAGTATTTTGGTTTCGGGAGATTTATCAACGTATAACAGTGATGAGGAATATGTATTTAAATTTGATTACTACCGAAACGGCAGACCTGTAGAGATTAACCTTCCTGCTCAGTACGGTCACAAAAAAATGGACTGTGCCATTGAAATGACGGTAAAAGGCGGCAGACTTATTTCATACAGGCAATATATGCGTTCTTATGAAACTGTTGCTCAGGCTGCTCTTTCGGAAAATTTCATCTCTGCTCTTGACAATTTTGTAAATATGCTTTCAGATTCAAAAGACCCTGTCCTGATAGAGGATATATATATCGGATATCTTGACACGGGACTTGATGAATCCCTGAGTGCCGCATGGCTGGCCTCTACTGATGACGGAAAGCTTTACCGTTACACACAGGAGTCCGAAAGCGAGGTGGAAAACTCATGAAGTGGTCTAAGCTTAAAAGCATAATAATCTGCTTCCTGCTTGCTATGAATTTGTTTATGTTATCTTTCATCGCTCTTGATTCCTATAAAAAATCCGTTATTCCCGATAGCGTTGTCAAGGCATCACTAAAGGTGCTTGCGGATTCGGGCTTTAAGTGCAGCAGAGAAGATTTCCCCAAATACAACCGGTACCTATCCCCTCTAAGTGTCACGTTTTACAGTGCAAGTGACCTTTCGGAGCTGTTTTTCGGAAGGCAGGTAGCCTTTGGTACTTCCGACAATTCATTGGTGGCAAAGCATAACGGAGCGACTTTAAAGGTATACAGCAATCATTTCACCTATGCTACCGGAAAGTCTGCAAAAAAATCCTCTGAGAAAGAACTTAAAAAGGCTCTTAAAAGCATAGGAATTGATACAAAATCAATCGTTTTTGACAAAAAAGAGAAATGCTTCTATAAAATGCATAAGAATTACAACCTTTTCAATATGTATATTAACATCGAACTGGATAAACATGGTGAAATCTGCAGTATGTCGGCACAATGGCCAAAGGAAATTGTGGACTTGAGCAGAGAAAAGATAGCCTTTACCGAAAGCCTTACAAAGCTTAAAAAAGCTTTTCCGTCAGGCGGAAATATAAAGAAAATCGAGCTTGGATATTCTCTCAAATACTTAGGCGGAGAAAAGTATAAATTTGTTCCTGCATGGAGAGTTAATGTAGGCGGAGAGATTAGAATTTTGGAATGATTAAATCCACAAAAGCAAGGAGTAAATAGATATGTCGAACATTATAAACGCAATAATTCAATTAGTTGAAAACCCGAAATTCGAATTAAGAAAATATTCCGAAAGCCATAATCGTGCCAACAATATGGGCGAAGCTTTGGAAGAATATATCAAAGATATTTTCGCAGGGACAGTAAATGAAACTGATGAAAATATACGAAATCAAAAGTTATCCGAAGTTTTTAGTTATTTAGGAAATCAAAACAATCCACCTGATTCAATGTTATGGGGCGGAGATGCAATTGAAGTCAAAAAAATAGAGTCCAACGATTCATCACTTGCATTAAACAGCAGTTATCCGAAAGCAAAACTTTTTGCAGATAGTCCAATGATAAAAAAGGCTTGTAGGACTTGTGAAAACTGGACAGTTAAAGATATGATATATGCAGTGGGCGTTGTTGATGATAACAATATCAAATCATTGGCTCTTGTATATGGGGATGATTATTGTGCTGAAAAATCGGTTTATGAGCAAATAAAATCAGTTATAAAAACAGGTGTTGAAAGTATTACTGGAGTTGAATTTTCCGAAACAAAAGAATTGGGAAGAGTAAACAGAGTTGACCCACTTGGAATTACCTACTTACGAGTAAGAGGAATGTGGGGAATAGAAAATCCGTTTAGTGTATTTAATTATGTATATAAACGAGATTACAGCAAAAAATTTAACTTTATGGCTCTTATAAATGAAGAAAAATATTATTCGTTTGATAACTATTCTGATTTGGAAAATTTATGTGAAAGGGTTAAAGAATTTCAGATTAATGATGTAAAAATCAAAAATCCAAATAACCCCGCACAATTGAAGTCGGCAAAATTAATTACATACGCAGTATAGGAGAATGTCAAATGAATATTATTAGCTTATTTTCAGGGGCAGGCGGTTTAGATTTAGGATTTAAAAAAGCAGGCTTTGAGATTGTATGGGCAAATGAATATGACAAAACAATCTGGGACACCTATAAGTGCAATCACGATACCCCTCTTGATTGCAGAGATATACGAAATATATCTTCCGAAGAAATCCCGGAATGCGATGGCATTATAGGAGGTCCGCCCTGTCAAAGTTGGAGTGAGGCGGGAGCTTTGCGAGGAATTGAGGATAGTCGCGGAAAATTATTTTATGAATTTATAAGAATACTAAAAGATAAGCAACCTAAATTTTTTGTTGCCGAAAATGTATCCGGCATGCTTGCAGATATACACAAAGAAGCAGTACAAAACATTTTACATCACTTTGAAAGTGCAGGATATAATATAACTGTCAATTTAGTAAATGCAGCAGATTATGATGTGCCACAAGACAGAAAAAGGGTGTTTTATATTGGTTTTAGAAAAGATTTAAACGCAAAATATGCTTTTCCAACTCCAAAAGATAAAAAAATAAATTTGAAAGATGCAATATGGGATTTAAAAGACACTGCTATTAAAGCAAAAGAAAAAAATAAAACTAACGGAAAAACTTGCAAATTCCCAAATCACGAATATATGAATGGTGGGTTTTCAACGATTTATATGTCAAGAAATAGGGTTAGAGGTTGGGATGAACAATCTTTTACCATACAAGCCGGTGGCAGACACGCTCCTATTCATCCTCAAGCCCCTAAAATGCTTTTTATCGAGAAAAATAAAAGAATATTTGTACCGGGAAAAGAGGAATTATACAGACGACTTTCTGTTAGAGAATGTGCAAGAATACAAACATTCCCTGACGATTTCATATTTCACTATGAGGACATTGCAGATGGTTATAAAATGGTCGGAAATGCCGTTCCTGTTATGCTTGCATATCATGTTGCAGAAAGTATAAAAAAAGTTTTATAAAAAAAGAACAGGCAAGTCAAGGGTGAATGCACAAGCTATGCACTACTTTGACAAACCTGTTTTTTTGTGTGTCCTGTATTTTATTTTGCTGCTAATTCTTTAAGAGCCTTTTCCTGCTCCTCCTGTACATCTTCATATACAGAAATCATAGGTTTAATGTCTTTACCCTTAAGTACTCTGTCCTTATAGTTCTTGGTAATCTTTACTACAAGACCGGAAAGTGCGATTACCGCAATAAGGTTGGGAACCATCATAAGTCCGTTGAAGGTATCTGAAATATCCCAAGCAAGACTTGAAGTAAGCACCGCACCAAAGATGATAGTAATAACGTGAATTATTCTGAAAATGAAGGTGGTTTTTGCGCCAAAAAGGTATTCCCACGCTTTTGAACCGTAGTGCGACCAGCCGAGAACAGTGGTAAACGCAAAGAGGAACA
>JAZQAB010000054.1:0-3902 GCA_045545055.1 Clostridia bacterium
CATTCACATATCTACCTTTCTTTCGCTCTGCTTTTATGGTTTTTCTGCAATTCTTCCAACACTTCGGGCGGTATCTTTGAGAGCAGCCGCCCCATCTGCTCGTTGGTTCTCTGCAACTCAAATATCTTCTGGTTCGCTTTCTGCACCTTTAGTTCCTGCTCATACTTTTCATCACGCATACGCCCCGCATAGTCTGATTCCTGCCCGATTTGCTCCTTTAGGCTATTGATATAGGCACTCTGCTTACTGATTTCTTTTGAGAATTTCTCCACGTCTGGGAGCCATGCCGCAATCAGTTCCAGAGCCTTGTCACGCTTCTTCCCTGCATTAAAGGCGTTGATGTCGGACAGTGCAGACACAATTTCCTCATACTGTTTATCAAGCCTGCCGCCCAACTTATAGAGCCATGTGGGGACATGTTTCCGCTTCGTTTCCATTGAGGACTGACCTCTTTCAAGCTGATTCCACCGTGAGGACATCCGCTCATGGTAGGCGGTCTGCCATTCGGACAGGCTCTTTTGATTGCCTAAAATTGTTTTGGCAGACAGCTTATTGTCTGGTGTAATCGGCACAAAACAGAGGTGCATATGCGGCGTTCTCTCGTCCATGTGGACGACTGCGGAGAGGATATTTTTCTCCCCGACACGCTCTGAAATGAAATCCAGAGCCATCGTAAAATACGCTTTCTGTTCTTTGGGCGGCAGGCTGTTCATAAATTCTGGCGAAGCCGTGATAAGCGTTTCCACCATCATCACGCTATCTTTCCTCGTCCTGCACCCTGCTTCGGCTACCATGCGGTTAATCTCTTTCTTGTAGGTGTACCTCGGCGGATTCACAAGATGGTAGTTATCTTTCGAGCGTTCCATATCTATATCTGGATTGCTTTTATAGGCTTCTTTTTTACGCTCGTTGTGGCGTTCGCAAGCCGCAACGCCGCCCGCTTTGCGTTTCTGGAAACGCAGGATTGCATAGGGCATAATTCATCATCTTCCTTTCTTCGGCGGGTAAACTGCCCTTTGGGTGACAGCGGTGACGGCGGTGACAGCAGTTTTGGGATACCCCCTACCGACTGCCTCAACTGTCACCCTTATTCCCTGCATGACGGTCATGTCGATGATGACGGTGTTTTTGGAATACCCCCTCGCAAGACCCGTCACCGTCATGCTGCCATTCTTTTATCCGAAGCGTGGAGCGTAGGATAAGCAGGGCGTAAGACCTGCCATAAGGGAGTCCAGAGGGAACGTCTGGCACACGACTTTGCAGGGCAAAGTGTAGTGTGTTACACCCTGTAAACGCAGTCGGAAAAATCGGAATGATTTTTCTGACCGCAGGGGTGGTTTTACACGACCGAAAAGGGCGAGTAAATCTCACGCCTGCATTTTGCGTTTACGGGGTGTTCTCCCGTAGGGATGACAGCGGCAGGGTATCCTAAAATCACTGTCACCACCGTCACTGCTGTCACCCGCAGGGCAGAGCCGCCAGCTTTACATGGCTTTAAGCGTCAATGACAGTAACAGGGGGGTATCCTAATATCGCTGTCACCACCATCACCGCTGTCACCCGCCCTCCTTGCAAGGGCAATCCGCCTGCCGTCTTTCCTGCGGCTGTACTGGTAGCAGATACGGTTCTCGCTTAAAAATGTGGTGCGGTATTCATTCAGCCATTTCGTAATCACCGTGGGTATGGTTTCCGTTTCCCCCATAGCGGCTAACAGTTCCGTTGCCGTGCCTATCCATTCTTCCTTATCCCTCATAAAATCCACCAACCGAAAAAGGACATCTGGTATCGTTTCTTTCGCAAGCTGCTCCTGCGTTTTCCGCTCCACAAGCTCCCAACGGCAATCACGGAAACGCAGCGTGTATTCCTGATAAGGCGTGTCCCTGCCCGTCACATACAGCTTGGCGGTGTCAGACGCACGTTTCTCCTTTTCCAGAACAAAGGTAGCGTCCGCACTCCCCGTTAATCCTGTCGTCCCAGACACCTTGTTGAACACGTCGCTGTCATTCTGCTTTCGGATGTGGTGTACGACAATGACCGCCAGAGAGTGCCTGTCGGCAAAGTCTTTGATGAGGGAGATGTCCCCATAGTCGCTTGCATAGGCATTGTCTTTTGAAGCTGTACGGACTTTCTGCAAGGTATCAATGACAATGAGCCTGCTGTCTGGGTAATCTTTCAGATAATCTTCAAGCTGCACGATAAGACCGTCTGACAGCTTGCAGCTTGCCACGGCAAAGTGGAGCCGCCCGCTTGCTTCGTCCGTCAAACGAAATAACCTGTCCTGTATGCGGCAGAACGTGTCCTCAAGGCAGAGGTAAAGCACATCGCCCTCCATTGTCGGCATATCCCATAAAGGGATTCCCTGCGACACGCATAAGCATAGCTTCAGCATGAGCCAGCTTTTGCCTATCTTCTGTGAGCCGCAGAACAGCGATAAGCCTGTCGGGATAAGGCTGTCCACCACAAAGGATGGTTTCTCAAGCGGTTCATAAAGGAGCGTTTCGGCGTTGACTGTCTGTAACTTCTGCATGGCTTTCCTCCTTTCGGGCGGTGTCTTTGTTTTCGTTGCACATAGGCGTTGACCTCCTTAAAAATAGATTTACTCCCACGGAAAAAAGTGAGAGTATGTAATGCCGCCAATCCCACACAAATAAAAAACAGATTTCTTTTTCGGGCGGTGTCGGTCACGGTTGGAGATATTTCTTCAATTTCCGCCTTTACTTTCTCCTTTGCAATCGCAACAGATTTCTGTATTGCCGAAGCGGTGCAATGCTCCATAGCGGCGATTTGGTAAAAATTGAACTCATACTCGTAGTAGAGCAGGAAACGCCGCCTTTGTATCTCTGGAAGGCTCCCAACCGCCTTATAGAGCGTTTCATTCCGTTCTTCCTCAACCATGCGTTCATCAAGGCTCTTAGGCACACGCAACGCCCGTCTGTAAAGGGTTTCGTCCCATACCTCGTTAAACTCCCTGTGCCGCTCGTCCCATTAGAAAAGATTCCTGTTCCTGCGCTCCATCTGCCGAAACTCCATAAAGAACTGTTCCGACACTTCCAACTCGTGGGATTTGCCCTGCCCGTCCTTAAAGCTGATAAAATACCTTGTGCCGCTTTCCGTGGATTCCTCCCGAAGCGTGTATGCCTTAACCCTGTATGCCATCCTGTTGTCCTCCTGCAAAAAATGAGTGAGGGGATTTCCATCCCTCACCCAGTAGCCCGCAGGATGGCAGGCTGTTTTAGAAGCTATAAAATTTTCCGCAGCTTCTTCCGCAGATGGTCTAACCTCGCATAGATGGCACCAGTCGTCAAATGCACAAGCGGGGCAATCTCCTTTGTGGAATACCCCTGCATTTTCAGCAGGACGATTTTCAAGGTACGCCCGTCCACCGTGACTAATACTTGATAGAGATTTTCGCTCTCAATCTCTTCCAGTAACTCCGCAACCGTACCCACTTCCGCCTGCCGCTCCCTGCCTGCCATGTCCTCAAGATATTCCGCAACGTCATTCGTCCATCGGTAAAACCGCCTGTTGGAATTGAAGTCTGCCCTGTCCGCCATGCGTATCTGCTCAATGGTCGCTTCATCAACGCCGCACTCACGCAGCAGCTTTTCCTCCGCTTCTTTCCAGATACGCCATTTCCTGTCCTCCCGTCCGTGGTTGTATGCCATTCTTACTTCCTCCAATCAGAATTGATTGAGAGGGCAGAGAAAAGCCCCCTCATCTTCCCAAAGGAAAAAACAAGGGGGCTGAACGCCTTAAATTTTAATTTTCTATTATCTTTCTTAGTTTTATTAGGATTCTGGCTTTGCGTTTGTTTACAACGCTCTGGGTTATGCCCAACCTCGCCCCGACTTCACGCTCGGAAAGTCCGTCAAAAAAGATTGCCTGTATCAGCTCCTGTTCAC
>JAZQAB010000055.1:0-19703 GCA_045545055.1 Clostridia bacterium
AACCACATACTCTCCGCCCGATTCTGCCATTTTTGCAAAAATCTCAAACAAATCAAAGGATTCGGGGGTGGTACGGCTACTTTCAATGACTTCATCGCCAATAATCGTCTGATTAGTTCCTATAAGGTCGCACCGAAGCCCAGTTAACATAAGAATCTGCCTTATTAAATATGTGGTAGTGGTCTTTCCGTTTGTTCCCGTAAGCCCTATTATTTTAAGTTTTTTTTCGGGGTGGTCAAAAAACTGGGCACTGCAAAGAGCCAATGCCTTTCGTGTGTCTGCGGTTTTTGCGTAGGAGCATCCGCAATCGACGTCATCCTCTCCCAATACTGCCACAGCACCGTTTTTTATGGCACTTTCAATATATTTATGTCCGTCTGTTTCAAAGCCTTTAATGGCAACAAACAAAAATCCTTCTTTAACTTTTCTGGAATCATAAGCAATGCCCTTTATTTCCACATCATCGTTTCCGATGATTTTGCTATCTACATTTTTAAGTAATTCTTTTAATGTCATCTCTTACCTCCGTCAATCCGAGTCCCGATGCACGAATTTCACATACACATTAGTTCCCTCTGCAACCTCAGAATCTGCCTGAGGACTTTGCTTCACGGCAATGTGCTCGGAAGTTATTTTTTCATTGCCCGAAGATTCAATTTTCATTACAAGCCCTGCGTTTTTAAAAGCAGTCTGTGCATTTTCCATATTCATTCCTATAACATTGGGAACAATGGCTGTTCCGCCTTCCTCACCCTCCTGGGTATAGGCAAGAACGACGCTGTCCTTATGAAGCTTTGTTCCTGCTTCGGGAATCTGGGTAGTCACCTTTTCACCGCTGCCTTTTACGCTTATTACAAGACCCAGACTCTGCAGCTTTTCGGTTGCCTCCGCAACTGTCTTTCCCTTAATATTGGGAACAGTAATTGAGATTGCCTGTGCATTTTCTTCTGTATACTGTGGCTTATGTCCAAGATACGGAAGAACGTCCTCCATTATTTTACCTACTGCCGGTGCCGCAATTGCACCGCCTCCCGTTGCCCCTGCACGAGGCTCATCAAGGAGTAAAAGACATATTATTTCAGGGTTATCTGCCGGAGCAAAGCCTACAAAGGAAGCAATATATTTTCCGTTTCCACGGGGAAGCTTCTCACTTGTTCCCGTCTTTCCTCCGATTCTAAATCCGTTTACATAAGCCCCTTTACCTGTACCCTCGGAAACAACCTGTTCCAAAATGCTTCGCATTTTTACGCTCGTTTCCTGTGAAATAACATTTCTTACAAGCTCAGGCTCAAAATTTTCTATTATCTTTCCGTTATTATCGGTGTAGGCTTTTATAATTCTCGGCTTCATGAGGTTTCCACCGTTAACAACGGCAGAAACGGCACTTATAAGCTGAAGAGGGGTAATCGTAAACGTCTGCCCGAAAGAAGAAGTAGCCAAATCTACCACTCCCAAAGAATCATGGAAGGTTCCGCTGCTTTCTCCGGGAATAGTAAATCCTGTTTTTTCCGTCAGTCCAAAGGCACGGAAGCAGTTTTCAAACCTTGTTGCACCAAGCCTTGATGCCAATTCCATAAACACAGGGTTACAGGAATTCATTACGCCCTGAGTAAAGGTTTCCTCACCGTGTCCCTCCGTCTTCCAGCAATGGATATCCCTGTTTGCAACGTGACGCACGCCCGTACATACAAAGCTCTCGTGCTCGTTTGTTACTCCGTTCTCAAGAGCACTTGCCGCAACAATGGTCTTAAAGGTAGAGCCCGGCTCATAAGAGTCAACAACGGCTTTGTTACGCCACATTTTTGTTATTGCACTGCTGTATGCCTTCTCATATTCCTCTCCCTCAAGCTCCATATCCTCAAGCTGATCCAAAAGAAGTTGGTCTGTAATAACTCTGGGCTCATTGAGGTCATATGTGGGAACAACTGCCATGGCAAGGATTTCTCCCGTATTGGGGTCCATTACAATTGCCGCACCGCCGTTACCCAGAAGGTTTTCTTCGTATGCCTGCTGAAGATGCTTCTCGGTATATCTCTGAATTGTTTCGTCTATAGTCAAAACTACGCCTTTTCCGTCCTGTGCCGGTATATAATTTTCATATTTGTAGGGCATTTCATTATTTGAAACGTCCTTTGCCGCAACAATTCTTCCGTCTATTCCACTAAGCTGTTCGTCAAGAACATTTTCAAGCCCCTCAAGGCCTTGACTGTCTGCACCGGTAAAGCCTATAACCTGTGCCGCCAATGAGCCGTAGGGATAATATCTTTTGGAGTCCTCTTCAAAATGTATTCCTGCAATATTCTTTTTTCTTATGCGGTCGGCAACGCTTTTTTCAACCTGCTTTTTTATAACCACAGACTGCCTGTCTGTACGCTTTATTTTTTCACGCAGGTCTTTTTCATCAACTCTCAGGATTTTAACCAAAGTTTCAACTACTGCCTCAGCATTTTTATGCTTATCAATTTCCTGTGGGTTTATCGTTACTCTCTCTGCAGTGGCACTCTGTGCCAGAACCTTCATATTGCGGTCATATATAGAACCACGCTTTGCACTTACAATACTGTCACGTGTTTGCTGCTCTGCCGCCAGCCTTTTATATTCTCCGCCACGTACAAACTGAATCCAGCCGAGTCTTCCTGCGAGAACCATTACTCCGGCAAGGAAGAATGCGGTTATGTTTTTTATTCTTTTCTTTACACTGCTACGTTTCCTTACCAAGATTTTCCCTCCGATTTTCCATTTTTTGCATCGCTAAATAAAACGCAAAAAGGGATATGGCAAAATTCCCGTGCCACTTCCCTTTATATTATATTAGTATAAATATTCCAGTATTCCCCGAAGACCGTTTATAAATGCACTGTTTGAGCCGGCTTCCTCTACCTTTAATACCTCTCCGTTATCTTTATTACCGAGAGAAACGTATTTTATCTGATTCTTTGCCGGCGGTCTTAAACCAAGACGCTCAGCCTCCTGGTCAATTCTCTTGGGGTCAAGGTCGCCGCTTGCATGCATCTGCTCCTCAACCACTTTCGCATTCATAAGCTCCAGCTTAGCACGCGACTTATTAAGCTTATCATATTCTTCTGTGATGGCTGCATACCTTTGAAGAATGATAAATGCCATTGAAAAGACTAAAGCTATGACGCACACTACTCTCTTTTTAATCATTTTGCTCTTGTCTTGCGGCTTTATTTTCTGCTGTGCCTTTTTTACGGGCATACGCTTTATCTTTCCCGTAGATTTCTTGGGAGCATCATATGTATAATATTCAGTTTTTAATGCATTTGAACCTTTTGTATACATTAAATTGTACTCCTGTCAGATTATTTTTTCTACAACCCTTAGCTTGCTGCTTCTTGCACGGGGATTTCTTTCCAATTCTTCCTTTGACGGAAGAAGGGGCTTTCTTGTTACATGTTTTACAACGCTTTTATTTCCGCACACGCACACAGGAAAATCCTTGGGGCATGTACAACCGTTTTCAAGCGATGCAAATGTGGTTTTAACGATTCTGTCCTCTAAGCTGTGGAAGGTTATTATTCCCATTCTGCCGCCTTTTTTGAGAAGACTTACTCCGTCCCGGATTGCACCCTCCAATATTTTCAGCTCGCCGTTTACTTCTATCCTTATTGCCTGAAAGGTTCGCTTCGCCGGGTGCGGTCCGTCCTTTCTTGCTGAAAGCGGAATCGCCGCTTTGATTATGTCCACAAGGTCAAAAGTGGTTTCTATGCTTTTTTTCTCTCTTTGCTTAATAATGAAGTCCACAATTCTGCTCGCCCAGCGTTCCTCTCCATAGGTGGAAATGATTCTGAAAAGCTCGGCAGAAGAATATGTATTGACCACTTCTCCGGCGGTAAGAGCGTCACTCCTGTTCATTCGCATATCAAGCGGAGCATCGTGCATATAAGAAAATCCACGCTCTGCTTCATCAAGCTGAGGAGAGGAAACTCCCAAATCGGCAATTATTCCGTCAAAGTGTTCTATCCCGAGTCTTTTTGCAATATCTTTAATATTAGAGAAGTTATCATGGACGGGGGTAAAGCTTTGTCCCTCAAATCGGCGTTTGGCATTTTCGATTGCCGTGATATCACGGTCAATCCCGATAACACTCCCCCCTCTTTCCAGAATAAGAGAGGTATGTCCACCGCCGCCTAAAGTAAAATCGGCATATATTCCGCCTTTTTTCACATTTATATTGTCCACGGTTTCATTAAGAAGCACCGTAACGTGGTTAAACTCCATTGCACCCTCCGTATCAGAGACAGAGTCCCTCAATGGCTTCTGCCGCTTCTTCAAATGACATTTCGTCATCATCGCCTATATAGTCATTCCAGCTTTCCGCATTCCATATTTCAATATGGTTTTCCTGCCCTACAACCAGAACTTCTTTGTCTATATGTGCCATTTCCCGAAGAATCGCAGGAATAATAACCTTTCCCTGCTTATCGGGTTCAACCTCTACAGCATAAGAGAGGAACATTCTTTTCAAACGTCTTGCACTCTTCTGTGTCGAAGGAAGCTCGGAAAGACGTGACATAACCTTTTCCCACTCTTCCATCGAATAAACTGCAACACATTCCTCAAAACCTCTGGTGATAACAAATTGCTCACCGAGCTGTTCTCTCATCTTTGCCGGAATGATAACACGGCCTTTTGAGTCAATATTGTGTGAATAACTGCCCATGAACACTTGAAATCACCTCCAAATCTTGCACTTCATTGCACAAAGTGTCACTTTCTTGCACTACAAAGATATTTTACTATAGATTTGCAAGGATTTCAATACTTTTTTAAAATTTTTTTTGATTTTGGACAAGTTTTTTTATTTGGCATTTATATCACCAAAATATGGAATTACAAGCCTTTTCGGGCACTATATTTTGTGATGTGAAAATTCCTCACTCAAGAAATTTTTTAAAAATGTGTTACGAAGCTGTTAATTCGGGTAATTTCTTCACCATTATTTCTGTTTTTTTCAAATTCTGCTTGCATTTTTAACCGATTTATATTATAATGCACAGTGTCGGCACAATAGTGCAGGCATTCTGCGACAATTGTTTTAATAACTTTATAACTAAATAATGACTATTACGGGGTGTAGCGCAGCTGGTAGCGCGCCTGCTTTGGGCATTGAGCACGACCGCCGCCGGTGGCGGATGAAGGGAGTGCGAAATGGAGCAGTGGTCGACAGATGCCGAGGGGATTTATCCCCGATGTCAGATGTCGGGTACCACAACGAGGCGGCGAAGCCGAGGATGCCGCAGGCATACTGCGACAATTGTTTTAATAACTTTATAACTAAATAATGACTATTACGGGGTGTAGCGCAGATGGTAGCGCGCCTGCTTTGGGAGCAGGATGCCGCAGGTTCAAGTCCTGTCACTCCGACCAAATTGAAGAAACCGCAAGGTCAAGGAAAACCCCTTAACCTTGCGGTTTCTTCGTTTATATTATTCTTTAATTATATATAGGAAAAAACTCCTTTTCTTCCTATATATGTTTTGACCACAGTTTATCCCACATTTGAAGCCAGCGTTTCAAACGTGGGATAGCTTTTCTTTGTTTACAGCGCATCAAATTTTACACTCCGCTATATGCACTAAATCCACCGTCTACGGGGATTACAACACCGTTTACAAAGCTTGATGCATCCTTATGTACCAAGAATAAAAGAGTACCTATAAGCTCTTCTGCTTTTCCAAAGCGGTCCATTGGTGTTGCTGTAATAATTTTGCCCGTTCTTGCAGTAGGTGAACCGTCCTCGTTAAAGAGCAGCTTTTCATTCTGCTTTGTAACAAAAAAGCCCGGTGCTATTGCATTACAACGGATATTTGTCTTTGAAAAATGAACTGCAAGCCACTGTGTAAAGTTTGATATTGCTGCCTTTGCACCAGAGTATGCAGGAATCTTTGTAAGAGGTGTGTATGCATTCATACTTGAAATGTTTATGATGCTTGCATCTTCCTTTTCAAGCATATCCTTTGCAAATACCTGTGTGGGTAAAAGTGTACCGAGGAAGTTAAGATTAAATACAAATTCAACACCGCTTTTATCAAGGTCAAAGAATGTTTTTACATTTCCCATTGCTTCAGGGGTGAAGTATTCGTTATCTGTTGTTGCTTTGGGGTTGTTACCACCTGCTCCATTGATGAGAATATCACAAGTTCCGAAATTCTTTAAGATTTCATCATGTGCTTTTTCTATGCTTTCTTTATCAAGCACATTGCAAGCGTACCCTTTTGCAATACCACCGTCAGCTACAATTTTTTCAGCATAGCTTTTTGCGGCATCAATGTTAAGGTCTAAAAGTGCTACCTTTGCACCTGTAGCAGCAAGTGCCTCGGCAAACATTGAGCAAAGTACACCGCCTGCACCTGTTACAACACAAACCTTGCCTTTTAAATCTATGTCAAATGGTAATTTCATAAAAATAATCCTTTCCAAAAAAAGTTGAACGTAATATCATAGCAGCATACGTTTTATGAGATACATGAATATAATACATTTCTTAGCCTTGGTTGATAAAATTCTTCTTGTGGATTTAACATATGATGTGCATAAAACATAGAAAGCCCTACATCAGCATCTACAAGAACAGTAGCACCGGCTGCTCCACCCCATCCGAATTCATACGATTTCCCCGTTGTTCCGCTCATTGCTTTATCTGTAAGTGTTCGTACTCCCAATCCGTATCCGTAACCTTTCAGCTGTTTCCAATTATAATTCTTAAGCTGTTTATCATTCAGCTGATTTAACCGCATAAGCTCCACCGTTCCTTTTGAGAGGATTTTTTCTCCACTTATGCTTTTTCCCCAATTCGAAAGAGTTGCTGCAAACTTGGAATAATCAGATATGGTTGTTGTAATTCCGGCTCCGCCGCTATCATATTCTGGACCAAAAATCAAACTGACATCTTTTCCAACATTTATAATTTTCCCAACCTCATTCTTTTCTGTTCGAGATTGAAGCTGTACGATATTTTTTTCATCACTATTTATATACCTGTACTGTTCAGCCATTAAAGATTCTACTTCTTTATTGTGATAATATGAGTTATTCATTCCAAGAGGTTCAAAAATGTTTTCTCTCACATAATCACTAAATTTTTTTCCTGAAACAATCTCTACAACTGCTGCCAAAACATCATGACTAAGACCATACTGCCAAAACTCTCCAGGTTCAAAGCTAAGGTAGTCTTTTGCAAGACATTTTACCACATCAAGAGTGTTCATTTTTCCGTTTGTTATTTCTCTGGCATTCTTAAAAGCCTTTGTACCAGTGTTATAACTCAACCCAGAGGTCATAGTAAATAAATTTCGAAGGGTTATGATTTTTTTTGCTTTTTCTATTTTTTCATTAGTTACTTTTATGTACATATCATGAAACTGCGGAATAAAATCATACAGGGGGTCATCAAGCAAAAAAAAGCCTTTCTCATACAATTGCAATGCAGCCGTTACTGTTACTAACTTAGAGCAAGAATAAATATTAAAAAGTTCACTTCCTTGCATAAGAGTTTCTTTTTCTATATTAGAAAAACCTGAGTTGTAATTAAATACTTCTTTTCCATTTAAGCACACAGAAATACTGTTACCAGGGATTATCCATGATGTTAATCTATCCATATATTCTTTCATTGGTGTAAAATCCATGTCTATACTCCTTAATCATATTTTCTCAAGAGTTTCCCATATTCCTGCCATATACATAGCACCGAGTGCTCTGTCGTAAAGACCGTAACCAGGCTTACCTGTCTCTCCCCATATCATTCTTCCGTGGTCAGGACGAAGATAACCCTTGAAACCGCAATCGTGATATGCCTTAAGAATTTCCACAACGTCAAGTGAGCCACATTCACTAAGATGTCCGATTTCCTCAAATGAGCCGTCGGGAAGTATCTTAATATTTCTTATATGTGCAAAATGTATTCTTTCCATCGCTCCGTACTTTCTTACCATTGCTGTATAGTCATTAAATGTTGCACAGCCAAGACTACCACTGCAAAGTGTAAGTCCGTGATGAGGGTCATCATAAAGAGAAAGAAATCTGTCTATATTCTTCTCATTAGTGATAATTCTGGGAATACCGAAAATACTCCACGGCGGATCGTCAGGGTGTATCGCCATATTGACGTCACACTCTACAGCTACGGGCATAATCTCCTTGATAAAGTATTCAAGGTTTGCCCATAAGCCCTCCTCCCCTATTTCCTTATACTTTTCAATAAGACCTGCCATTTCATCGGGTGTATATGATGCGTCCCACCCCGGAAGTGTCATTTTTGTAGGGTCCATTTTATCTACATCTTCCTTGTAATATACAAGGGCATTTGACCCATCAGGAAGAGGTTGGTCAAGGCGCGAACGTGTCCAGTCAAACACGGGCATAAAGTTATAGCATATGCATTTTACTCCTGCCTTTGCAAGTCTGCGTATATTTTCCTTGTAATTATCTATGTATTCCTGATAATTTCCCTGACGGAGCTTTATATCCTCGTGAACGGGAACAGACTCTATAACTTCCATCTCAAGTCCGCTTGCATTTACAAGCTCTTTCATTTTATCAATTTCTTCCTGAGGCCATACCTGGCCAACAGGAACACTGTATACAGCCGTTACAACGCCTGTCATACAGGGAATCTGTCTGATATGAGAAAGTGTGATAGAGTCACTTTCACCATACCAGCGAAATGTCATTTTCATTGGTGTTCCTCCTTGCTAATTTTAGGGGATATCATTACGTTATTTTTTAACCCAATTATTTTAGATGCCACCTGTCCATATAGTCGTTCCACGCATTTTCAAACCACAAATTAGACTGTGGAATAGGTGTAACATCAACAACAGATGTTTTCAATCTGTTTTCAGCAAGTTCTGTAAGAACACGCTTACCGTCAAATTCAGATTTATCCGTAATCTCAACGTTGAATATATCTTCACCTGTTAATTGCTTATCAGAAACAAGTGCACCGCCTCTTGTTCCTATCATTTCCGCACTTTTTATCATTGAAGAAAGCACAGCCGCTTGTGTAAGGAACATATCTCTCAAGCGGAAAATCTGTATAATGTTACAGATGTCACTACCTTTTGTTTCTTTAAGAATTCCCATATATCTGCTCCACACATCATCTCTAAGCTTCATCATATTTTCAGGAATTCTGATATAAGAAGCATAGTCACTCATTTTAATTCTGTACTCATCTCTTAATGAAATAAGTGCGTCATCAAACTTTTCACCTTTTCCCGATGCAAATATGTATTCAAGAATACTTTCTGCCCCTGCACAAGCATCCTCTACCTTATTACAAATCGCTTCCTCTTTACGATGCTTCAGAGCAATTCCTTCTGCCGCTCTCATTGAACCTACCTGTGTAGAATTAAGTGCAGAGCCACCCGGTCTGTACACACCAAAAGTTCCTGCTGCCTCGCCTGCAACATATAGACCTTTTATGTTTGTTTCCCAGTTCAGGTCGACATTGATACCGCCATTATTATGTTGTGCACAAACGGCAACTCTAAGAGGCTCTTTGTACAAATCTATGCCATTACTCATATACAAATCAATGGCTTTTTTGTTCATCTTTTCAAGACGCTGAATAGGAAGTTTGATTAAAGCCCCTGAATTTTCAAGATATGAATACGCCTCTTCCGAAAGACACTCAAAGCCATTCTCCAATGCAGAAGGCTCACTACGAAAATCCATATATACTTTGTTTCCTTTGTTTACCGTTTCATTAAATATGATAAGGTCAATCAAAGATGAACCTTTTGTCTTCGCCGTATCAAACGGCCACTGATAACCTTTTTTGAATACCAGGTCCATAGCTTCTGCAGGGTTTTTAAAATAATCATTTAAAAACTCTCTTTCGTTACCATCATCATCAACCGCAATATATTTGGGAATTACCTGCTGATATGTCCCCGATACATTCCACCTGAAATCAATAGAGGCAAGACCATACTGCCATTCCTGAAGATTTGCTGCCGAAGCTCCCGCTTCAAGTGCAAGTCCGCTCATACCGCAATGACATTTTGGGAATACACTATTCTGATATATACCTGCAGGTCCTCCGGTAGCCATTATGATGCTTTCACACACAAAAAGTTTAACACCATTATTTTCCTCATACAACTGAGTTTTATCAATACCTACCGCACCGATAATTTTCCCGTTATTAGCAATAAGCTTTATAATTGTTGTATCATCTATAATCTCTATTCCTTTATTTTTAACGCTTTTCTCCAATGCCTCTGTCATATACTTTGATGTTAAAGGTCCTGCAGAGGTTGCACGCTTATGTATATCATGGTCTGTCATATATCCGACATATTCGCCATAGATATTTGTAGGAAATGGTACCCCTAAATTTGCAAGTTTTATAAAACTTTTTGCAGAACAGGCAGCTTCAATGAGAGCATGTTCTCCGTTTACACCTTTCCCGTCAAACAAAGACTTCGCCATATCTTTAACGCTGTCTTCTTCTGATGATGACAGCGACAACTTATAGTAAGTCTGCTTATCGCTGCCTGTATTTCTCGATGTGCCGAGATTCACTCCCTCTGTTACTATTGCTATATTTGTTACGCCCAGAGTATGAAGCCAGTCTGCCGCATTGAATCCTGCACAACCGGAGCCAATAACCAGTGTATCAAGAGTATAACAAGGCACTTTGTTCCCTTTGAATTCTATGTATTCAGTTTTCATCAGTTTTTCCTCCGCACAATTTATAATCTCTGAATATGGAACCCACCATCAATGTCGATGGACTGTCCTGTCACATATAGAAGTGCGCCGGAACACAAAACATATACGCCGTTTGCAATATCTTCCGGAAGTCCCCATCTCTTTATAGGAAGAAGTCCTCCATCAATGAGGGCATCATATTTTGCCTGAACTTTTTCAGTCATACCTGTCGCAATAATACCTGGACGGATTTCATTTACCATAATTCCATCTTCTGCAAGTCTGTCTGCAAAAAGCTTTGTAATCATTGATGTTGCAGCCTTTGAAATACAATATTCTCCACGGTTAACCGAACTCGTATATGCTGACATTGAAGATATGTTTACTATGTAACCTTTTATTCCGTTAATCTTTTCATTCTTTACCATTTCATTTGCTACAAGCTGTGTAAGGAATAATGTTCCTTTTGAGTTTATTCCCATAACAAACTCATAGCTTTCCTCTGTCATTTCGAGCAAATCTGCACGAACCTTCGGTGCCACACCTGCTACATTTACAAGAACATCTATTCTTCCACTTACACCTAAAGCAGAAGAAACAAGATTTTCTCTGTCCTCATTTTTCGACAAATCGCCTTTTACATACAAAAAGTTGTCAGAATTAAATTTATCTTCATCAGCTACATCCATACCAACAACAAAGAAATCTTCGCTCATCAGCTTTTCTGCAGTTGCAAAGCCGATTCCACCATTACAACCTGTAACAATAGCAACCTTTTTCACATTAAACACTCCTTACTTATTCATACAATGCTCTTTATATATGGGCATATAAACCTCGTTATCTCTGATAACACAGCCTGCCACCATCCCTGATCTCATAAGCTCAGTACATTTACCACAGGTTATGCAGCACATATTTTTATCCATTTCACCCTTATGCAACAAATCGTTTGCAAACTGTGGATATGCAAAGGCTTCTCTGCCGAATCCCTGCATTGTCATCATACCATTTTTAATGGCACCTGCCGCAAGATTGCCCGAGTATTGACGCATATATGAAATGCCTGAACCCATTACAACAAGATTAGGGAATGCCTTCTGTATAGCACCTACACACCCGAACATTCTGTCAACACCTATAAGCGGATGTTCGCCGAAAAGCTCTGCCGTAGCATCTGCAGGGCGGTTTACAAATGGGTTAAAATAGGGATTTCCAATAGTCACATCAATCATCTTGACAGATAGCTGATTATGCAGAATATCTATAAGCTTAATCGGTTCTGAGAGGTCAATATCCTTTCCGCAATTTTCTTTTACACCCCAACCGTAGGGATATTCAAAACCATCATATACATTCATTCGTGTGGTTACAATAAAGTCTTTTCCTGTCGCATCGGTTGCATTCTTTATTCCGTTACGGAGAAGACGGGTTCTGTTTTCAAAACTGCCGCCAAATGCACCTTCACGATTATATGCAGATAATAACTCCGAATTTAAGTATCTGTGACAACACTTTATATCAATTCCGTCAAAGCCTGCTTCTTCAGCCATTTTTGCAGCTTTCCCGTACATTTCTTCAAGTTCAAAAAGCTTATCATCAGAAATTATTCTGGATTTATCAATAGGATTATCTTTTTCAAAAATCGGATTATTATATGCAATTAACGGAGCAGGAACGCCCTCAGGCTTTGAATATCTTCCCGAATGTGTAGCCTGCATAATTATAATGGGAGCATAACCGTTTTTCTTCATTGAAAGCTCACGGATGCGTTCGTTCATCCTTTTTAATGAATCAAGTGTTTTTTCATTTATGTAGATCTGCCTCGGATTTGCTCTTCCTTCATTGACAATGGCAACTGCTTCTGCCCAGACAAGACCTGCTCCGCTTTCGGCAAACCTATCATAACGGCGAAGAGTAAGCTCATCAGGTGCTCCCTCCGTAGTTCCGTCACAGCCTTCCATCGGCTGTATAGCAATTCTATTTGGTACATTTACATTTCCAATTTTCAGTTCATCTTTAAGTATTGATACATCATCCGATAATGGTAGATTTTTAAGTCCCATTTCAGAAATTTTATTTTTAAGTTCGTCTATTGTTGGATAATTGAATTTCATGTTTGACATATGCACACCTCATAAATCTATAAATTTAAAGCACCGTGATTCCAAAATTTTCAGCAACATAAATTAATTCTTGCTTAATATCGTTAAAAGCAAAGATCAAATGGCAGCCAAGGCAATCATTTATGTACTTTTCAAAGCTTTCAAATTGTACTTTTAACTGTGTTCTGCAGCTCGGCTCATACTCTCCATTGGTTGATATGCAATTTTGCACAAGCATCTTGGAAAGATTGTCCGATATTCTGCAAGCAGTCATATTAACATTCAAAGGCAACTGAACCTGAGTGCTGACACCAATTCCGCTTTCGTGATGGTTGCGAAGAATATATTCACATTCCTTACCGTTTATGCAAGTGGGAGCAGTACAGTGAACAAAATTAACAGTATTATCAGGTTGTATATTAGGATTAGCCATCCATGTGCTATCTTTTGCGAGGGCTTTCA
Source organism: Clostridia bacterium (assembly GCA_045545055.1). Classification (GTDB taxonomy): domain Bacteria; phylum Bacillota; class Clostridia; order UMGS1883; family UMGS1883; genus UMGS1883. The sequence continues at coordinate 13,251 of JAZQAB010000055.1, forward strand.
TAATAAGCATTGTGATAGCACTATCCATATCACCCTCGCAAGAAACAACATAGTCTGTATATGTATTTATGTAGCTTACACCAAGACATGATGTTGTTCCTGTTTTAAGCATATTAAAGCACGCTACTGCCGCACCTGATGCACCGTATTTTTCGATAAGATTGATAAGCGCAGTCTGGAATTTCGAAGCGTTTAAAAGGTCGGATTCTGTGGGTTCAATAACATCTTTTGATTTTTCTCTCCACTGCTTGTAAAATCCTTCTGCATAATATGAATTTGTATTTTCATAGATTTCAATAAGCTCTTCTTGACTTACATTAATGATTTCTATTCCAAAACGTTCTTTTACTATGCTCCAATCTCTTACCGCACTAATAACCCAAGGTTCTGTGCTTCCAATGGCAAGGAGCTTGCTTCCTCTTATTTTATCACATGCTTGATAAGCATTAATTCTCTTTTTAAGGTCATCTCGATTTGAGCACAAATGAACATTTCCTTTTCTCTTCAGAACTGCATAAACATCCATTACAGCAGGTGCCGCATTTCCTATTATCATTTTTCTGCCGATTTCATTATCAAAGTTACCCTTTACATAACCTGCATAAATAAGCACATTTGAAAAATATTCAGTCGCCTTAATAATATTAGGCTGCACTCCGCCTGACATAGGCATTGCAATCATTAAATCTTCTTTGTGTTTTTCAAGATTATTAAGTTCAAAATTATCATCAACAAGTATCACTTCATCACAAAGTTCTTTCATCTCGTTTTGAATAGATTTAACAGCGTTCTCAAGTTCTTCGCTATTTGTCCAATATCTTGCTGAAGCAAAACAACATAATACAGTTTTCATAATTTTATCCTCCTACTATACCAACATACTTTTATATGAATTCACACCGGTGTTTGGGGAGATATTCCATCCCGCAAGTTTCCAAGTTTCGTTCTGATAATTGAAAATGCTAACGCCACAATTAGAACTCATTGCTTTTATATTCGTCACTTTACAGCCAAGCACCACACCTAATACAGCGTTTATAAATCCGCCATGAGAAAATACCGCGACATTTTCAAAGCCCTCTTTTTTAACAAGGTCCAAAAACTCCATCACTCTTCTTTCAAGCATAGCATAATCCTCACCGCCATATGGAACGAAATTATAGTCAGCTACATTTACTTCATAACTATCTCTATATGTTTCTTTAAGAAACTCATATGTTTTTCTTTCAAATTTTTCACCCACATTTATTTCTCTGAGCAACGATAATTTTTCCGCATTATCATATGGAAGTGCAATTTTTTGAGTTTCTACAGCACGTAAAAGATCACTCGAATATACTTTATCAAATTTTATGTTTTCTAACATGCTTTTTGCTGCGAGTGCCTCTGCCCTTCCATCTTCTGTTAGCAAAGAATCATAATGTCCTGCAAAGGCTTTTCTTAGATTTTCTTCACTTTCTCCATGCCTAACAAAATATACATTCATCTAAAGCTCCACCCCCTTTTTATCTTTTAAGCCATTGTTTTAAGCATGTTCATTGTAACTTCATATTCACACGGTTCATCATTTATATAATGATCGTATTGTTCAATCATATACTCAGACAAACGCCAGAACTCATTACCACTTGAGCCTGCAATATGCGGAGTTAAATAGCAGTTTTTAACATTATAAAGTTCACTATCATCAGGCAAAGGCTCAGGAAATGTAACATCAAGAAAGGCAGTAACATCAGGTCTCTCATTCAAAAGTTTTATTAGGTCGTCCTGAACAACCTGTGCTCCTCTTCCCGTATTTATAAAAGACGAATAAGGGACCATTTTTGAAAACAAATTGTAATTAAACATTCCTTTTGTTTTTTCATTATCCGCAAGATGATTTGATATAACATTACATTCAGAGAAAAGTGTTTCTAAAGAAACCTTCTTTACACCTAAATATTCAGCAATGTCATCCGGTAAGAAAGGGTCGTATACAAACACTTCAACATCATAAGCTTTCAGAAGTTCTATTACTTTTTTGCCTATCATTCCCGCACCTATAATTCCAATTTTAGATTTATAGTTGCCTATATAATTTCTAAACAATGCATCCGCTTCGTCAAATTTTCTTTCACTTAGGACCTGCGCAGTAGAAAGTATGCCTTTATTCGCAAGTATTATCTGTGCAACGGTATATTCTGCAACAGGAATTGCATTTGCCGCCCAAGCGCTAAAAATTCGTACTCCACAATTCAAAAAGGGTCTTGCAAACCGCTGTACACTTCCTGCAGCATGAAAAAGGCACTTTAAATTCGGCAAATATGTCTCGATTTCTTCTTTGGTAAAATCCTCTATACCCCAAGTAGAAAAAATAAATTCAGTATCTTTAAACTTTTCAGGTGAAGCTTTAATCATATCTTTTACATATACAACACCATCAAAATCATCAAAAAGCTCCTTCAATTTCCCAAGAACTTCATTACTGTATACTTTTCCAAGCCTTGCTGCATCTCTTGTCATCAAAATCGCTCTCATATGTTACATCTCCTTACTTTGTTATTTCAATCAGTGCCATAGCTTCATTTTTTAAACTTTCAAGTTTGTCATCAGGCATAAATTCAAGTAATATAGTTTTATTTTTTTCAAAACACTCAAGATATTTTTTCCATATGTTCTTACCAAGCGATAATGGATATCTTTCTTCTCCTTTCCAATTAAACGCATGAAGGTGCATACTGTACGGAGAAACGAGCGTGGCGTAAGTTAAATTAAACTCATCTGACTCAAACTGATTAGGTTGCCAGTACATACGCAATGCAGGAGAATTTACTTCATGCATAAGTTCCAAAGCCCCCTCTATAGTTTCTGTGTAAGTGTCATGATGACTTTCGAGGCAAAATATAACATTGTTCTTCTCAGCTATTTCTGCAGCTTTTTTACAATCGGCTATTAGTGCCTTTTTTTCTTCCATAGAAAACTCTTTCGCACATTTCTTTCCACAAAAAAGTCGCAAAATATTTGTTCCCAAAACTTTTGCAGCAGCAGTATATTCACCAAGTTCATTAACATCATCTCTTCCAAGGCGGAAATATGTACCATAAGAAGAGCAATATATACCATACTCCTCCTGCAGCTTTGCGATTTTTTGAAGTCGTTCCATATCATTTCTTGGAGCGTGAATATCGCTCCCCCATTCAATACATTTAAGACCCGCATTTTTTACTGCAACTACGATTTCTTCCGGAGAATATTTTCTGAAAGAAATTGAAACTAATCCACAATTATATTCCGACATTTTAATCACCCTTTTCTATCAAAATTTTCCGGCTTCTCACCGTCTGCATTTCGCTTTTTTCATATTAGATATTTAGTATTTATAACTTTGTATATTTATTTATTTTTCGAAAAAGTAATTTCATTAGTAAATCCATCTTTACATATAAATTCCAAGATCGTTTTATCATCATAAGACTGAATTATTGAAGCATTCCCTTTAAGCACAGCAAATTTTTCAATTTTGCTATTTACAACAACCCATATCCTGGAAGGCATACTTTCCTGTCCTACCCAGAATCTGCCGTAAACAGACTTTTCGACTTTGTTACGATTCAGGTCGTAGTCTTCACTTTCTCCAAGGTAAAACCGCAAATCCGGGTCGCAAACAGCAATAGATATTTCCACTTCATTTTCCTTAACCGAAACAACACACCCTTGACTGACACTATTTATCCACTTGTCTTCCAATTCGTATACTTTTCTAAAGAAAACATAGTCTGTTCTATTATGAATTTTAACAATATGCGCCTCATCATCTTGTTTTAAAACAAATATATTTTGTTTCATTTCGTTTCTGAGAAATTCTTCGGCACCATTTATTTGCATAAGATACCCATAATGTGCATTTTCAGGAGCTACACCATGATTAATAACCCCAAATGTGCGTGTTCCCTCTGTATTTCTGCGGTCTTTTACATCTCTTGAAATGCATTTTTCAGTGTAGTAATTTAAATTTTCTGCACCATCAAAAACAAGATATCCATTTCCCCTATTATCTGAAAGGAAATTATCATTTTTGAATGTTCCTTCTCCATAATCCTGAAACAAAGTTGTTTCTGTTGCATATTTGTTAATTTCACTTCTAATGCCACTACCCAGACAAACTACCATATCATCATAAAAATGATATGTTTTGGTTGCTTCAAAGCTCTCAAGACCGTACTTATGAGGTCCGTGAAGTTGCATTACAAATATACCATCTTTATCTGTTGTATCTAACCCACCTACGAAGCCTCTGTCTGATAAAAGCCATTCTGACCTTTCATCCTCAATCATATTCGGTTCTGACCTCAACTGAGAAAGAGGAATATGAACAGCTGTACAACCCGGCCAACGACAAAAATCGAATCCTTTGTCGACATTTATCTCATTATTTGTTCCAGCCTCAAATTCCGGAGGATACAAAACTTCCAAAAATCCAAAAGAACGATAAAGTGAAAACGCTGTATATCGCATTCCCGGTCTTGCACCTTCGCCACTTTCATCAGGCCATATTTCCATAGGATAGACATATTTACTATGTCCACGCACCGCCATCTTCCAATTTTTTCTACAGTGAAAGGCAGCAGCACTATATGTAAGAGTTTTGTGCTCGCAAAGTTCATCGTCCGGTGTAACACCATTTTCGCAAAATTCTAAATAGATAGGATTTTTCTGTTCTTTTTCAGAACACTTTGCCAGAGTCACATACATTTTTGCCAAATCTGCATCTTTAAAAGCTTTTGCACAATGAGCAAATTCAACCACACTTATATCTCGCTTTGCTTCAAAAGCATATTGAGCAAGGGTAAACGGTTCATACACCCCGTTATACATTATGAAAGTGGTTCTCAAAATGCTTTTAAATCTTTCTATCGCATTTTTTTCTATCATAAATGGGGTATCAGAAAGCATATACAAAACTCTTGATAAAGAATAATTTGCAACAACTTCGTACTGCCTTATATATCCACAATGATGAAAAGCGGTTCCATCAGGCTTATAACCACTCAAAAGTCCCGGAGCATAACCGAGGCAGAATTTTTCGATATAATAAATAAAATGCCTCATATCGCGCATTTTTTCAGGAGCATTTTCCATTAAAAGAATACTTACCAGTTTTCCCGGCAAATCCATACCGGTATCATCGGTATTTTCAAATCGTGCATATGTAACTAAATCTTTCGAGGCAGTAGCATATATCTTTCTAAAATCATATGCACTTTTAAGATAGGTAACAGCTTCATTCAGAAGTCCTCTTTCTCGTAATTCTGACTTCATCATCAAAAGGCCACTGCCAACACCCCTACCATAATACCAGTTTATCTGTGCATTTTGATCTCTTAAATGTCTCCACATAAGAACAAACTTATCAGCATCTTCGATGTTCCCCTTTTCACGAAAGTTTGTAGCTATAGTCTTCATTGCCAAGGCATACTTCCGTATAACTCTAATAGGTTCACCAGTAACAATATTATCTGTATAATTTATATTATGGCTCTCATATATCTCAATTGCTTCATCATAGGAAATGTTTCCTCTTACAAACGGAGGTGTATCTACTTCATCAATAAGTTCATAATATTTGTTTTCAATAGAGTCAAAGGCAGCAATTAATTCTTCTGTCAATGGTTCAGAAGGAAATAATGGTTTATTAAATTCGAATGAATAGTCCTCATACTTTCCGACAGCACCTCTTCGGGTTGGTCGCTGCAAATTCTTAATCTGCGGAGCCATTTTGGAGTACAAAGCATTTGGGTTAACTGCTTTACACAAATTAATATCTGAAAAAAATACAGTTCCCTCTCCTTCAATCACACTTACTTTAAAATAATTCATGTTTTCAGAGTATGTGCCTTTCATGTACCCTCTTTCGTATGTAAGAGTTATTTCTTTCCATCCAATGAAATTTAAAGAATACATGAAACTAAGATTCTCTTTTCCATCTGTTCCAAACTCGAACTTTAATACACAATCACTTTTTTCTTCACTATATATTCTGCAATTTATACCAAAAGGATAGTCTTCTTTTTTCTGTGGTATAATAGGGAAATGAGTCTCAAAGGAATCCTCCTTCTTATAGCTCCAACCAAGAGACTCTCCAACAAAGAAATGCCTGCGTGTTAAAAAAAGTTCCCCTCCCGATGCATAAATCTTTTCTTTCTTTTCATTAATCTCATAAAAAATTTCGTTCATTAACAAAAACTCCCTTACATTTCAGTTTTGTTTCTCTTTAAAGACCTATACTGAGAAGGTGTCATTCCTTCCAACTTTTTAAATACTCTTATAAAAGTAATTTTGTTTGAAAATCCTACTTTTTTAAATATATCATCTATTGTCATATAAGTTTCTACAAGAAGAGTTTTTACTTTCTCTATTCTTTTCTTTCCTATATAGTCAAGTATTCCTATTCCTGTTTCCTTTTTAAATATAGAC
>JAZQAB010000056.1:0-19312 GCA_045545055.1 Clostridia bacterium
CCTCAGTCAAATCTTTGATTTGCCAGCTCCCCTTACACAGGGGAGCCTTTGATAAATACTGCAAAGGAAAAATAATATTATGTTTACACTACTAAATCAAGAAGGCAGAGCACGTCGTGGAACTTTTGAAACCGTGCATGGAACAATACAGACCCCCGTATTTATGAATGTGGGAACTTCTGCCGCTATCAAGGGTGCGGTGTCATCACTCGATTTAAAGGACGTAGGCTGTCAGGTGGAGCTTTCAAACACCTATCATCTGCACGTACGCCCCGGTGATGAGCTTATCCGTGATATGGGCGGTCTGCATAAATTTATGAACTGGGACAGACCGATTCTTACCGACAGCGGCGGATTTCAGGTCTTTTCATTGGCATCGCTTCGTAAAATTACGGAGGAGGGTGTAAACTTTCAGTCCCATATAGACGGAAAGCGTATATTCATGGGACCTGAGGAAAGTATGCAGATTCAGTCAAACCTTGCATCTACCATTGCCATGGCGTTTGACGAATGTGTTGAAAATCCTGCTCCCTATGAGTATGTGAAAAACTCCTGTGACCGCACCTATCGCTGGCTGGAGCGTTGTAAAAAAGAGCTGGCACGTCTTAACGCTCTCCCCGAAACGATAAATAAAAATCAGATGCTTTTCGGCATCAATCAGGGCGGAACTTACGAGGATCTCCGAATCGAGCATATGAAAAAAATCGCCACTCTTGACCTTGATGGCTATGCCATAGGCGGACTTGCCGTTGGTGAGAGTGCAGAGGAAATGTATCGAATTATAGATGCCGTAGAGCCTCATATGCCCAAGGATAAGCCACGCTATCTTATGGGCGTGGGTACACCGCAGAATATTTTGGAAGCGGTGGAGAGAGGCGTAGACTTTTTCGACTGTGTTATCACAAGCAGAAATGCACGCCATGCAAACCTCTTTACCGATATTGGCGTTCTTAACCTTAATAACAAAAAATTTGAAAAGGATGAAAGACCGCTTCAGGAGGGCTGTCAGTGTCCTGCGTGCAAAAACTATACCAGAAGTTATATCCGTCACCTTATTAAGGCAAAGGAAATGCTTGGTATGCGTCTTTGCGTGCTTCATAATCTGTATTTTTACAATGACCTTATGGAGAAAATCAGAACTGCCATTGAAGAAAACCGCTTTGCTTCATTTAAGGCGGAAACACTTGAAAAAATGAATAACAGAGTTTGAAGCTGAGGTTGTAGCAAAAGCAGCACAATTGTAGGGGCGGATATTATCCGCCCGCGGGCGACTGATAGTCGCCCCTACGGTTGCATATGTGTAAATTTTGCTGCATCCTTTTTTTCACAATATATGAACTTTTTGCATTCTTAAAACGTATAAGAGATAGAAACAGAAAGGAGAAGATTTATATGAAAAAAGTTATTGCGTTAATACTCTCTTTGTTATTCATTATGCCTTCGGCACTTGCAGGCAAAGACTTTTCAAATCAAATGAGTGCCGTGCTTTTAAAAGTCAAGGAAAAAATTCAGATTCCGTCAGAGCTTACGGAATTTGAAAGTAATATTTCCGATTATAAAGGTAAAATTACATATAACTTTGACTGGCACGATGAAAAATATGAAAAATCAATTAACGTCAGTGCCGACGAAAAGGGAAGAATACTTAATTATAACAATCATACCCTAAAACTTTCGGATAAAAAGCTGACTGATACTTCAAAAAAGGAAATTATATCCTTTGCAGATACGTTTCTTGAGAAAATACTTCCAGATATGTACACGGACGCTTCAGACAAACTTGTGCTTGACGAAAAGTCCTACCGTGCAGGCGGCTCTCTAAGATATTACTTTACATACAACAGATGTAAAAACTTAATTCCTGTAAATAACAACGCCGTTAACGTCTCTGTGGCAATAGATGAAAACGGACAGCCTATGATGCGTAGTATGTCTGCCAATATCGACTATGAAGCCTCATTTGTACAAAAAAACGGTGAAGCTGATGCATTGACCGAAAAATATAAAGAGGCTTTCCCCATGGAGCTTGTTTACAAAAATGAATATAACCCCGATTGGAAAGCAAAGGGAGAGCCTCGTATGCTTCCTGTGCTGATATATAGAAATAAAGACAATACGGCAGGCTATATATCTGTAGAAAGCGGTGAAATCGTAGAGGAGGACAAGGAGAATAACCTTTTCCGTGACGAGTCTGCCGAGGATAGCGTAATGGGTTCTATGAATAAAAACGAAGCTTTTACCGAAAAAGAGCTTGCGGAAATAACTGCTGTGGGTAAGCTTTTGAGCCGTGAGGAAATTGAGAATAAAATAAAAGCCCTGCCTTATGTGAAGTTCCCGAAAAATTTGTCCCTTGAGAGCAGTCACCTTTCCAAAAACGATGAGGACAAATATTTATACAGCTTCCATTATTCAAATAAAGATGATGAAAAGTACAGCTATATGAGTATCACGGCAGATGCAAAGGACGGCAAGCTTATAAATTACTATTGCAGTACGGAGTATGGAGGAAAGGACGAGGTTTCCCTTACAGAAAAAGAGAAAGCCTCCGCACAGAAGAAAACAGAAGAATTTCTGAAAGTGGCGGCAGGAGAGGATTTTGAAAACACCAAGCTTTCGGAAAGCTCCGAAAATAACGGATACATTAATTCTTACTACTACCGAATTGTAAATAATGTAAAGCATGCAGATAACGGAATTTCCGTGGACTTTGACGGAAAAAACGCAACAGTTATAAGCTATTCATTAAGCTTTACGGGCGGTGAATTTAAAGACCCCACTCAGGCAATAGGGGAGGAAGCGGCATATGAAAAGCTTCTTTCATATTCTCCCATTGTCAGACGCTTTGTAAAATCGGGAGGAACCTATAAGGAATGTGTAGCCCTTGAAAAATTCGGTGTTACACTTGATGCATTAACGGGCGAAATTTCAAATAAAAACGAAGATGAATATATAGGATTTTCCTATGATGATATTAAGGGACATTGGGTAGAGAAAGCCGCAAATGCACTTGCTGAAATTCAGATTGGATTTAAGGGAGCATCACTTAACCCCGAATCCCACGTAACTCAGGAGGATTTTTTCCGCCTTGTCGCATCGGGAATATACGGGAACTACTATCATACATATTCCCAAGATGACCTTTATGAATCCCTTATCCGTGAAAAGGTTATTTCCGAGAATGAAAAAGCACCCTCAGCCGCTATAAAGCGTGAAGATGCATTCGTGTACGTAATCCGTATGATAAATCTTGAAAAGGTTGCAAGGCTTGAAGATATTTATAAAGTAGATTTTGCCGACAGCAATCTTCTTTCCGAGGGCAAAATCGGATACTGTGCAATACTCAGCGGACTTGGCGTTATCACAGGGGACGGCGGATATCTTCGCCCGACCGATAACCTCTCTCGGGGAGAGGCGATAGCAATGCTTTATAAGTATTTATTGACAATTTAAAAGCCATCCCTTCTTGACAAAATCACATTTCAATAGTAAAATAACAGTTGTTAATATGAGAATCATTTTCAAATTGGAGAGTTTTTATGAAAAAATTAATTGCTGTTATACTATGTGCGGCTGTTATCTTTTCGTGCGTGGGCTGCATGCGGAAAGATAACACAGACGAAAATAAATTGCAGGTTGTAACCACCATTTTTCCGCTTTATGACTTTGCACGTCAGGTGGGAGGCGACAAGATACAGCTTACCTTAATTCTTCCCACGGGTGGGGAGGTTCATTCCTATGAGCCTACTCCGAAAGATGTTATAACAATAAAGGAAAGCGACTTATTCATAGCACAGGGCGGTGATGCAGACCCCTGGACAGGAGCCGTAATAAATGATGCCGATTCAAAAAAGCTTAATGTGCTTTATGCCTTGGAGGGTATCACCCTTATGAGTGAGGATCACGAGCATCCGTCTTTATCCAGCCATGTGCATACGGACCCTCACGTCTGGACAACCCCGAAAAATGCGTGCACAATAAGCGAAAATATCTGTAAGAAGCTTTGTGACATTGATGCCGAAAACTCGGATTACTATAGAGAAAATCTTGCCGAATATAAAGAAAAGCTTGATTCTCTGGACGAGAAATTCGCTCTTCTTACAAAGAATTGCGACAAAACCATTGTGTTTGCAGATCAGTTTCCACTGAGGTACTTTGCTAAGGAATACAATCTTAAATACCTTGCGGCATTTCCCGGCTGTTCGTCCGAAAGTGAGCCGACAGCTTCTGCCGTGGCACAGATTATAGACACCGTAAAGAAAGAAAAAATTCCCGTTGTGTTTTATACGGAAACCTCAAACAAACAGCTTGCCAATGCCGTGTGCGAGGAAACAGGAGCAAAAAAGCTTTTATTTCATTCCTGCCACAGCGTCACTGATGACGAGCTTAAAAGCGGTGTAACCTATCTTGATTTAATGGAAAAAAACTACGAAGCACTGAAAAAAGCGATTTGACAATACCTATATAGTATGATAAACTGTTTCTATTGAAACAGTTTATTTTTTTGGAGCAAAATTATGAGATTACAAAAATTTATTGCAGAATGTGGCATCGCATCAAGACGTGGTGCGGAAAAGATAATTGAAAGCGGCAGAGTATACGTAAACGGTGACCTTGTAGATTTTATGGGCTGTGAAATTGAGCCTGAAACGGACATTGTAGAACTTGACGGGAGGGTTATCAGCCGAGAAAGTAAAAAGTACTATATCATGCTTAATAAGCCCAAGAACTACGTGACGACCGTTTCCGATGATTTGGAAAGACCTACCGTTATGCAGCTTGTGTCGGATATAAAGGCACGTATCTATCCCGTAGGCAGGCTCGATTTTGACACATCGGGGCTTCTTATAATGACTAATGACGGGGATTTTGCAAATATCCTTACACACCCTAAGCATGTGGTTAATAAGGTATACATCGCACGTATAGATAAGCCTCTTGACGAAGCTCAGCTTGAAAGATTAAGAAATGGAATCGAGCTTGACGGTATAATGACGTCCCCTGCAAGGGCGGAGAACATCAAGCGTGGGCAAAGAGGATTTGAGGTGAAAATAACCATTCACGAGGGAAGAAACCGTCAGGTAAGAAGAATGCTTGATGCAGTGGGTGCAAAGGTCATGAGCCTTAAGAGAATTTCCGTAGGCTCCGTGACGCTGGGCAATCTCCCCGAAGGGAAATGGAGAAGGCTTTCCGATGCGGAAATAAGTAAATTGAGAGGTAAGAACAAATGATTCGTGTTACGATTATAGACAATGCAAGAATAATTAAGTCTGTTTCAGAAATTGAGGGTGAGGATATCTTAATGGCATGGGCACAGGAAAATGAGAAAAGCCCCGGTCACTGCATTTTTTCAAAGCAGGGTGAAATCCTTGATATTGTGGATAAGGATAACATTTTTGAGCTTCTGGTACGTGCAACTCTGAACTTTCTGGATTTACAGAAGGTAGGGAGAGGTTACTCAAGAAACGAAGCACTTTTCCCCGAGCTTGTAAAGCTTGGCTTTGAGGTTAAGGACGGGGTATGCGAAGTAGATATAACCACGTTTTTCAAACCCTGCTGCGGATGTAAATAAGCTACAAATAAAAAACAGGGCGTAAAAAAGTCTGACTTTTTTACGCCCTGTTTTTCTTTCTATTAGGGAAATTGAATGCCCGCCATAGAATATATATATTTGCCAAAAGCAGGAAATAATAGTATAATTAACACAGCTTATAAGATAGGGGAAATGCTTATGACAATACAGCAATGTAAATATGTACTGGAGATTGCAAGGACGGGGTCTTTCAGTGAAGCGGCAAATAAACTTTTCACGGCACAGTCGTCACTTTCTGTCAGCATAAAATCCTTGGAGCAGGAGCTTAATATAAAAATATTTGAACGCGGCTCAAACGGAGTTTATTTAACCGACGAGGGAGCCGAGTTTGTTAAGTATGCAACTCAGATTACGAAAAACAGCGATTTCATAGCTGAAAGGTATAGCGAAAAAAACGTTTCCGATAAACTTTATATTGCCACTCAGCACTATGATTTTATTGCGGATATTTTCGGAAAACTGCTCAAGGAAAATAAGGCTGAGAACTACCGCTTTTCAATCAGAGAAATTCAGACCTATAATGTCATAAAAGAGGTGGAAACCTCCCGCAGCGATATTGGCATAATTGCTATCAAGGACGGAGATTATGATATTATGAAACGCTACCTGATGAAGAAAAAGGTGTCTTTCACACCAATAATCAAGGTTACTCCCCATGTTTTTTTCAGGAAAGAGCATCCCATGGCTGATAAAAAAATCCTTACGCCCTCAGAGTTAAAGGGATACCCCTATGTTTCTTACGAGCAGGGCGAACATAGCAGTTCTTTCTTTACGGAGGAACTTGCAGATGCTTCTTATATGGAAAAGCATATTGAAATCAGCGACAGAGCTACGCTTATGAATGTTCTTATGCTTACCGATTCGTATACCATCGGTACGGGAATTATGCCCTCTGCACTTAATAAAGGCGATATCGTAAGCGTGCCTTATGAAAGCGGAGAAATTTATCAGATAGGCTATCTTTTAAACGAAGAACGTAAGATTTCCCAAATGACACAGATTTTTATAGACCGAATGGAAAAGGCTTTGAAAAATATATGACAGAAAGGAAAAAGACGATGAAAGCACTTGTAAAAAAATATCCCGAAAAAGGACTTTGGTTTGAGGATGTCCCCGAACCTGTCACGGGACTTAACGACGTGAAAATAAAGATACATAAGACCGCAATCTGCGGAACAGACCTTCATATATATAACTGGGACGAATGGTCGCAGAAAACCATACAGACTCCCCGCGTTATCGGGCATGAGTATGTGGGCGAAATTGTGGAGGTTGGAGCAAACGTGAAAAACTGGAAAATCGGAGATGTCGTTTCGGGTGAGGGACATATTGTTTGTGGAAAATGCCGCAACTGCCTTGCAGGAAACGGACACCTCTGCAAAGAAACCGTTGGCGTAGGTGTAAACCGTGATGGTGCTTTTGCCGAGTTTCTCGTGATTCCTCAGGAGAATGTAAGAAAATGCGAAAAAGATATCCCCGAAGAAATGTATGCCATATTTGACCCTTTCGGAAATGCAGTACATACAGCTTTATCCTTTGACCTTACGGGTGAGGATGTTCTCATAACTGGTGCAGGTCCCATAGGAATAATGGCAGCGGCAGTTTGTAAACACGTGGGTGCAAGGCGTGTGGTTATCACCGATATTAACGATGAAAGGCTTCTCCTTGCAAAAAAGCTGGGCATTAATTACGCGGTTAACACGGCAAAGGAAAAACTCTCGGATATTATGGAGGAGCTGTCAATTAAGGAAGGCTTTGATGTGGGACTTGAAATGTCAGGAAGTGAAATTGCACTCAATACCATGATTGACCATATGATTCACGGCGGGAAAATAGCACTTTTGGGACTCTTAAAGAGCGATGCTAAGGTAGACTGGTCTAAGATTATATTTAACGGACTTATCATTAAGGGCATTTACGGCAGAGAAATGCACGAAACATGGTACAAAATGTCTGCAATGCTTCAGGGTGGTCTTGATATTTCAAATATTATCACTCACAGAATGGATATCCGCGACTATGAAAAGGGCTTTGAAGCTATGAACAGCGGAAAAAGCGGCAAGGTTATCTTTGATTGGAGTTCGCTTAATTAAGGGAGGATTAATAATATGAGAACAGCACTTAAATATTTTAAGGAAACTTGTGAAACAATAGAAAAAGAAGGTCTTACAAAAAATGAAAAGGTTATAACCTCTCCACAAGGGGCAAAGGTGCAGCTTTCGGATAACAGAGAGGTTATCAATATGTGTGCCAACAACTATCTGGGACTTGCAAATAATCCCGAAGTGATAAAAGCCGCAAAGGCAAGCTATGATAATTACGGCTACGGACTTTCCTCCGTGCGTTTTATCTGCGGCACACAGAAGCTTCACAAGGATTTAGAGGAAAAGCTCAGTAAATTTTTAGGAACAGAGGACACAATTTTATATTCCTCCTGCTTTGATGCAAACGGTGGTCTTTTTGAAACACTCCTTACGGCAGAGGATGCAGTTATCAGTGATGAGCTTAACCACGCAAGTATAATTGACGGAGTAAGGCTTTGCAAAGCACAAAGATTTCGCTATAAAAACAACAATATGGAAGACCTTCGTGCAAAGCTTGAAGAGGCAAAGGACTGCCGTATAAAGCTTATTGCAACAGACGGCGTGTTTTCCATGGATGGCATAGTTGCTGACCTTAAGAGCATATGCGACCTTGCCGATGAATACGATGCCCTTGTAATGGTGGATGATAGCCATGCGGCAGGTTTTATGGGCGCTACAGGCAGAGGAACGGCGGAGCATTGCGACGTTGCGGGCAGAGTGGATATTATCACGGGAACCTTCGGAAAAGCCTTGGGCGGAGCATCAGGCGGATTTACCTCGGGCAGAAAGGAAATCATAGACCTTCTCCGTCAGCGTTCAAGACCTTATCTTTTCTCCAATACACTGGCACCTGCGGTTGCGGCAGGCTCATTAAAGGTATTGGAGCTTATTGAAAACGACCTTTCCATCCGTGAAAAGCTTTTTGAAAACACAAAGCTCTTTGCTGAAAAAATCAAGGAAATCGGTCTTGATGTAATTGACGGAGGAACACCCATTATCCCCATAATGCTTTACGACGAGCATAAGGCGGTTGAAATGGCAAAGCGTATGATGGAAAAGGGCGTGTATGTGGTAGCATTCTCTTACCCTGTTGTTCCCAAGGGCAAGGCAAGAATCAGAACACAGCTTTCTGCCGCACTTTCCACAGAGGATATTCTTTATATCGTTGATTGCTTCAGACAGGTAAAGGAAGAAATGGGACTTTAATAAATGCGGAATGCGGAATTAGGAGTGCGGAATGATAAAGTACTAAAAAAGCTTGTGCTTTTTCGGCTAAAGGTGCGGATTTTATGAATCTGCACCTTTATTATTCACAAGAATAGACTGTAACAGGAGGTTATGTTATGAGTGAAATGATAATTACGGCAATGGAAATAATCGGCACGGTCGCATTTGCAATATCGGGTGCTCTTATTTCCATAAGCTGCGGACTTGATATATTCGGAGTGGTGTTTATAGGCGTTATCACAGCCGTAGGCGGAGGTATGCTCAGAGATGTTCTTATCGGAAAATATCCTCCTGCCATTTTTTCAAATACTTATATTTTTGTCATTGCCGCACTGACAGCACTGGCGGTTTTCATAGTCGCATATATAAACAGAAAGCATTTTGAAGCTTTAAGGGAAAAAATTGAACGCATTAATAATATTTTTGATGCCATAGGACTTGCCGCATTTACCGTTACGGGAACGGAAATTGTATGTGCGGCAGGCCTTGGCGATAAAATGCTTTTAGTGGTGCTGCTCGGTATGCTGACGGCCGTAGGCGGAGGGATTTTCCGTGATGTACTTGTGGATAAAACCCCCTATGTTTTAAGGAAACACGTGTATGCACTTGCATCGGTTTCGGGAAGCATTATTTACTATCTGATAAACATATACACAGGCGAAAAGATTATAGGAACAGTAACTGCGATGGTATTTATTATAGCCGTCAGAATGCTTGCAACAAAATATCACTGGAAGCTTCCTAAAATAACACTGTAGCCGTCTTTTTCTTTGCCGGCACACTTCCTCTTGACATTGATTTTTCTTATCTGTATAATTAAGTGTGAATCTATCTTAAAAGGAAATAACACTATGAAACGAATTGCACTGGGAATACTGGCACACGTTGACAGCGGAAAGACTACCCTTTCCGAGGCTATGCTATATAATGCGGGGGAAATCCGTGTTTTAGGCAGAGTTGACAGGCGTGATGCCTTCCTTGATACAAACGAAATAGAGCGTGACCGTGGAATTACCATTTTTTCAAAGCAAGCGGTGATTGGGCTTCCCGATACGAAAATCACCTTGCTTGATACACCGGGACACGTGGATTTTTCTGCGGAAACGGAGAGAGTTCTCCGTGCCCTTGATGCGGCGGTATTGGTGGTAAGCGGAAGCGAGGGCGTGCAGAGCCATACCCGTACACTGTGGAAGCTTTTATCGGGGCACGCCATACCTACGTTTGTTTTTGTCAATAAAATGGACATGCCCGATACTAATCGGGAGAAAATTCTGACCGAGCTTGAAGCTTCCTTCGGAAGCGGCTTTGTAGTGTTTAATAACGAGGGGGAGGAAGCGTTCTTTGAGGAAGCGGCACTGTGCAGTGAGGAGCTTTGCAATTCCTACCTTGAAAGCGGAACGATTACCTCGGAAAAAATTTCAGACGCCATAGTAAAACGGAAAATGTTTCCCTGCTATTTTGGTTCTGCCCTGAAAAATGATGGGGTAAAGGAGCTTCTTAAAGGCATTGAAAAATATTGTATGGGCTGCGGAGAAAATCCGCAGTTTGGTGCACGAGTGTTTAAAATAACCGAGGACGATAAGAAAAACCGCCTTACTCATATGAAAATAACGGGCGGAGTGCTTCGTGTGCGTGATAAAATCACCTATGGCGAAAATGAAGAAAAAGTCAGCGAAATCCGAATCTATTCGGGAGAGAAGTATAAAAGCGTACAGGAGGTATATCCCGGTGATGTCTGTGCCGTCTTGGGGATTAGTGCACTTGGGGGCGGAAGCGGAATAGGCTTTGAGGAAAATTCCCCTGCCCTTACTCTTGAGCCTGTGTTTAACTATTCTGTTATAACGCCTCCCGATACGGATTATCGGGTTGCACTGGCACAGCTTAAAAAATTAGAAGAGGAGGAAACACAGCTTCGTGTCAGCTATAACAGCGTTCTTGGCGAGATTCAAATTCAGCTTATGGGCGAGGTTCAGCTTGAGGTTTTGAAGCGTGTTTTATCCGAAAGATTTAATCTTAATGCAGAGTTTGCCCGTGGCAGTATTGTGTATAAGGAAACGATTGCTTCACCCTCTGAGGGCGTGGGGCATTATGAACCGCTTCGCCCTTATGCGGAGGTGCATCTTCTTTTGGAACCGCTGAAAAGGGGAAGCGGTCTTGTGTTTGAAACGGATTGCAGCGAGGATTTTCTTGCACGAAACTGGCAAAGGCTTATCCTTACGCATCTTAACGAAAAACGCCACGTGGGAGTGCTTACGGGAAGCAGTATAACCGATATGAAAATCACCCTTAAATCGGGCAGGGCACACCTAAAGCATACAGAGGGCGGAGATTTTCGTCAGGCTACCTACCGAGCGGTACGCCACGGACTGAGAATGGCAGAAAACATTCTCCTTGAGCCGTACTACGACTTTGTTTTGGAAATACCCATGGATTCTACAGGCAGAGCGATGACCGACCTTAATGAGATGGGGGCAAAGCTTATGCCTCCGGAAATAGCAGACGGAATGTCTGTAATACGTGGCAGTGCACCCGTGCGTAAAATCCGTTCATACCAACGCAGTGTAACGGCATACACCCACGGTTTGGGGAAGCTTTCTTGTTCATTTAAGGGCTATGATGAATGTGTCAATCCGGAAGATGTTATTGCTGAAATAGGTTACAACTGCGACTCTGATATTGAAAATACTGCCGACAGCGTTTTTTGCGAGCATGGTGCAGGCTTCAGCGTTCCATGGCATCAGGTGACGGACTATATGCACCTTGACAGTATTTTTAAGGAAAAAAAGGAGGAGCTTGTTCCACATAAGATTGTGCGTAAAAGTGCCACTGTTTATGATGAGGACGAGCTTATGGCGATATTTGAACGCACCTACGGAAAAATTGTCAGAAAAAATCACAACGCCATGCGTACCCCCAAGGATGCGGCACCACCTAAAAAAGTACGGAGCATTCCTCAGAAAGAAGGCCCCGGTTATCTTCTCATCGACGGCTATAATATAATTTTTGCATGGGAAGAACTCAAAAATATTGCAGGGGAGAGTCTTGATGATGCACGTAATATGCTTATAGACAGAGTCTGCTCATATAAGGCAATGCGACCATACGAAGTGATTCTGGTGTTCGATGCATACAAGGTAAAGGGGAATCGGGGCGAGGTGGAAAAAATCCACAACATCACCGTTGTTTATACAAAAGAGGCACAGACTGCCGATGCCTATATTGAAAAGGCGGCATACGAGCTTGGAAAAAAGCATCACGTTCAGGTAGCCACGGGTGACTATCTGGAACAGCTTATAATTTTAGGCAGCGGAGCAGTCAGAATAAGTGCCGCAGCGTTCATAAAGGAAATGGAAGAAGTCCAAAAGGAAATAGAAGAAGTTTTAGCCGAAATTTCAAATAAAAGTATCTGATTTCAAATATATTACGATTATTGTTTAAAATTTGTCCCGAAAAACTTGACTAAAGAGCGAAAAAGCTGTATACTATCAAAGGATAAAAGTATGGAAAAGTGTGTTTTTTGCAAAAATATGCCGTTTCATGCTCTGTCTGTGCGTTTAATTTTGTTTTATATATATCAAGGAGGTAAAAACATTATGGCAAGAAACAAGAAAACCATGGATGGTAACACCGCTGCCGCATATGTCTCATATGCGTTTACAGACGTTGCAGCCATCTACCCCATTACCCCTTCCTCAAACATGGCTGAGGTTACGGACGAATGGGCAGCAAAAGGAAAGAAGAATATCTTCGGCAGAACAGTAAAGATTGCAGAAATGCAGTCTGAGGGTGGTGCTGCAGGTGCCGTTCACGGTTCACTTACAGCAGGTGCTCTTACTACTACTTATACTGCTTCTCAGGGTCTTCTCCTTATGATTCCCAACATGTACAAGATCGCAGGTGAGCTTCTTCCGTCAGTTATTAACGTATCTGCACGTGCACTTGCTTCACACGCTCTTTCAATTTTCGGTGATCATCAGGACGTATATGCATGCCGTCAGACAGGTTATGCAATGCTCTGCTCCGTTAATCCCCAGGAGGCTATGGACCTCGGTGCGGTAGCACACCTTACAACTCTTAAGGCAAGAGTTCCCTTCCTTCATTTCTTTGACGGTTTCAGAACCTCTCATGAATATCAGAAGGTTGAGTGCTGGGATGACGAGCAGCTTAAGAAGCTTGTGGATATGGATGCAATCGAAGCATTCCGCCGTCGTTCTCTTAATCCCGAACATCCTGCACAGCGTGGTACAGCTCAGAACCCCGACGTTTTCTTCCAGGCGAAGGAAGCTAACAATAAGTTCTACGATGCTGTTCCCGACCTTTGCCAGGAATACATGGACAAGGTTAATGCAGAAATCGGTTCAGACTATAAGCTGTTCAACTACTACGGTGCAGCTGATGCTGAGCATGTAATCGTTGCAATGGGCAGTGCCTGCGATACTATCCAGGAAACTGTTGACTATATGACAAAGCAGGGTGCTAAGGTTGGTCTTATCAAGGTTAGACTTTACAGACCCTTCAGTGCTAAGCACCTTATCGAAGCTATCCCCGCAACTGTTAAGAAAATCAGCGTTCTTGACAGAACTAAGGAATGCGGTAGCATCGGTGAGCCTCTCTACCTTGATGTTGTTGCAGCACTTCGTGACAGTCAGTTTAAGGATGTAGAAATCTTCGGCGGCCGTTACGGTCTCGGTTCTAAGGATACTCCTCCTGCTCAGATTATCGCTGTTTACAAGAACAACGACAAGAAGAGATTCACAATCGGTATCAACGATGATGTTACATTCACATCTCTTGAAATCACAGAAAATCCCGACACAACTCCCGAAGGTATCACAAGCTGTAAGTTCTGGGGTCTTGGTGCTGACGGTACCGTTGGTGCTAACAAGAACTCCGTTAAGATTATCGGTGACCATACTGATATGAACGTACAGGCATACTTTGACTATGACTCCAAGAAGTCAGGCGGTCTTACAGTATCTCACCTTCGTTTCGGTAATGCTAAGATTACCAGCACATACCTCATCAACAAGGCTGACTTTGTTGCATGTCACAAGGCTTCCTATATCAGAAAGTATGACATGGTTAGCGATGTTAAGCCCGGTGGTGTATTCCTTCTTAACTGCCCCTGGACTAAGGCTGAGGAATTTGAAGCTCATATCCCCGGACAGGTTAAGCGTTACATTGCAGAAAACGACATTCAGTTCTATGTAATTGACGGTGTTGCTATCGGTAAGGAAATCGGTCTTGGCAACAGAATTAATACAGTACTTCAGTCTGCATTCTTCAAGCTTGCTAACATTATCCCCGCTGATGATGCTATTCAGTACATGAAGGACGCTGCTACAGCTTCTTACTCCAAGAAGGGTGAAGCAATCGTTAAGATGAACCATGACGCTATCGACATGGGTGCTCAGAAGGTTGTTAAGGTTGAAGTTCCTGCTTCATGGAAGGATGCAAAGGATGAAGACCTTACAGTTAAGGTTGACGGTCAGGGAAGACTTGTTGATTACATCAACAACATTCTTAATCCTATCAACTCTTTCGCAGGTATGAAGCTTCCCGTTTCTGCATTTGTTCCTTATGCTGACGGTGAAGTTCCGCTCGGTTCTTCTGCATTTGAAAAGAGAGGTATCGCTATCGACGTTCCTGAATGGAACAGCGACAACTGTATCCAGTGTAACTTCTGTTCTTATGTATGTCCTCATGCTTGTATCCGTCCTGTAGTTCTTACAGAAGAGGAAGCAAAGAATGCTCCCGAAGGCATCAAGTATATCAATATGACAGGTATGAACGGTCTTTACTTTGCAATGGCAGTATCCGTTCTTGACTGTACAGGCTGCGGCTCTTGTGCTAACGTATGTCCCGGTAAGAAGGGCGAGAAGGCTCTCGTTATGAAGCCTCTTGAAACACAGGAATCTCAGCAGGCAATATTCGACTACGGTATCAAGATTCCTGCAAAGGCAGAAGTTCTTGAAAAGTTCAAGGAAACAACAGTTAAGGGCAGCCAGTTCAAGCAGCCCCTCCTCGAGTTCTCCGGTGCTTGTGCAGGCTGTGGTGAAACACCTTATGCTAAGCTTGTTACACAGCTTTACGGTGACAAGATGTACATTGCTAACGCTACAGGCTGTTCTTCAATCTGGGGCGGAAGCTCACCCTCTACACCTTACACAGTTAACGAAAAGGGCGAAGGTCCTGCATGGGCTAACTCTCTCTTCGAAGATAATGCTGAGTATGGTTACGGTATGTACCTTGCACAGAATACTCTCCGTGAGGATCTTGTATCTAAGGTTGAGGCAGTTAGCGAAAAGGCTGACGATGCTTCAAAGGCAGTAATCGCTAAGTTCCTTGAAACTAAGGAAGATGTAAACGCTAACAAGGTTGCAACTGCAGAGCTTGTTGAAGTTCTTGCTAAGATGAACACGCCCGAAGCGGCTGAAATTCTTAAGGATAAGGAATACCTTTCCAAGAAGTCCGTATGGATCCTCGGTGGTGACGGTTGGGCATACGATATCGGTTACGGCGGTCTTGACCACGTACTTGCAAGCGGTGACGATGTAAATATCCTTGTATTCGATACAGAAGTTTACTCCAACACAGGCGGTCAGTCTTCTAAGTCTACTCCCACAGGTGCTATTGCGAAGTTCGCAGCAGCAGGTAAGGAAGTTAAGAAGAAAGACCTTGCAGCTATCGCTATGAGCTACGGCTACGTATACGTTGCACAGGTTGCTCAGGGTGCTGACTACAATCAGTGTATGAAGGCATTTGTTGAAGCAGGTACTTACAACGGACCTTCAATCGTTATTGCATACGCTCCCTGTATCAACCATGGTATCAAGGGCGGTATGAGCATCGCTCAGACAGAAGAAAAGCGTGCCGTTCAGGCAGGTTACTGGCATCTGTTCCGTTTCGATCCCAGAAGAGCAGAAGAAGGTCTTAATCCCTTCCAGCTTGATTCTAAGGAACCCAGCGAAAGCTATGAGGACTTCCTTATGAACGAGGTTCGTTACAACTCTCTTGCTCGTTCTAACCCCGAAAGAGCAAAGGAACTCTTTGCTAAGGCAGCAGCTACAGCAAAGGCTAAGTATGAGCATCTCGTAGAGCTTGCTAAATAATTCTATTTAAATAGTAAGGACATAAAAAATGCATTGGTTAATACCAATGCATTTTTTATGTCCTTACTTGGTGTAGGGTGGTAAGTCAAGCAAATAGTCCGCCGATACTTTAAAAAATAGGCATATTTCTTTAATGTCTCTTAGGCTCGGCTCATATTTGTTCTTTTCAATATAGGAAATTTTTCTCTGTGTCATATTGATTTTTTCCCCAAGAGCACCTTGGGATAAATCCATATCCTCGCGAAGATTCCTTATTTTTTCACCAAATGTAATATTCATTTTCAATCCCTCCCTAAAATATAATTTACTATAGACGGAAAATTTCTATTGACTTTTAGACAGAAAACGTCTATAATGTGTATTATGAAGTGAATATCTTCAAAAAAAACTGAAAGGACGAAAGAAATGGAAAGAAAAAGAATGAGAAAACTGATAAGTGTTATGATAGCAATGATATTCATTTTAACAAGCTTCACAGGCACTTTTTCAGTTGCGGCAGCAGAGCAACTTTACACAATAAGTAAAGATGATGTAGTTAAAGCAACTCTTTACAATCATGCAGAAGGTGTGGAGAATCCTGAAAATGTGGCAGAGGCATATGATGTGGCTTCATTGTTGAGTGATGATGGTAAAATTGAAGTTATAATTACAGCAACTGATGTAAAGCTACACAAAAACAATGCAGATACTCCCACAGATGGTTACTGGGTGGGATTTGCAGTGAAAGCTCCCGAAGGTGTTACACACGCAAAAGGTACTTTTGGCGGTACAGCTTATCCTGATGAAACCACTTACGTCATTAATGAAGATAGTGATAAGGGAATTGCTTTTTATATCAATGCAGGTGCGTTTACTCCTAAGACTGAGGCAACTCTTACATGGTACAACGCTGAAAGTGCAGTTTCCGAAGAGGCAACATTTACTATAAACATTAATAATGTAACACTTGATGTTGATTATACAGTTAATGAAAAGATAGGTAAAGCTATAATTGCAGACAGTACTAATCCGGGAAGAGAAGTGTGTGATGATACTACCTATAATGTATCATATGCTGATGGCATTGTTAGTATTGACATGGAAAAGCTTGAACTTCACAAAAATGGTAATGGTGAGGAGGGATTTTGGACAGGCTTTTCTGTTAAAGCTCCTGAAGACGCAACTTTTGCAAAATACACTTTTGGTGAAATAACCGATACTGAAAATGTTACCGATATTGATGGTGCAGAAGGCGATAAAAAAGGCATTGCATTCTATACAGATGCAGCAAATCCTAAAACATATGCCAAGCTTCAGTGGTTTGACGCAGAGGACAACGCTCTTTCAAACCCTGTAGAATTTGAAATCAATCTTGACGATGTTTCTTATTATAAAGTAAATGCCGAAAATGATATCACAGAAGCAATTCTTTTCGATAATTCAGGAACAGAGCCGAAAACACAACTTTGCGAAGAAGGAACATATAACGTTGATGCCGAGCAGGGTGAAGGAGTTATTAATGTTAATATATCAGCAGAAAATATTGTAAAGCATGAAAATGCAAATCACTTAGCTGGCTACTGGGTAGGTTTTGCAGTGAAAGCTCCCGAAGGTGCGAAAAAGGCAAACATCAACTTTGACGGGGCTATTTATTCAAATGAACCTGTTATAGACATTGACGGAAACGGAACAGATGGTGTCCCGTTCTATATCAATGCCGGTGATGCACAGCCTAAAACTGAGGCAACACTTCAGTGGCTTGATGAAAACGGCGAAACACTTTCAGATGTAACAAGCTTTAATATTGATTTAAGCGGTGTTACTCTTGACATTGGTTATACACCGATTATTGCAGAGGCAAAAGTTGTTGACAATGATGATTCAGAAAGAGTAGTTTATAAAGCAGACAGCTATATTGTAACTCGTACAACAAAGGAGGACGGAACAATTCTTGTTGACATTGCTATGCAGGAGCTTGCAGAGCATACAAACGGAGAGAATGACGAAGGCTACTGGACGGGATTTGCAGTAGAGGCACCCGAAGGTGCAGACGGAATGAAGTATGCATTTGGTGCATCTGCGGACCTTACGTTGAGCGGGCTTGTATCTGTTGAGGAGAATGTCATAGATACAAAAAGCGGAATTGCATTCTATGCTAATATGGCAGATGCAGAGCCTAAAAGATATGCTAAATTGCAGTGGTACAAGGGCACGGAGGCAGTTTCAAATGTAATGACCTTCGAAATGAACCTTGACGATGTTAAACTTAACTGGATTAAGGCTGATGAAAAAATATCAGAAGCAGAACTTAACGACACTTCCGAAACACCGGTTTCAACGATTTGCACTGATTATGATGTAGATGCAACACGGATAGATGATACAATCACAGTTGCAATCACTGCAAAAGATGTTGTAAAGCATAAAAATACAGAACCCAAAGATGGCTACTGGGTAGGCTTTGAAGTGGAAGCACCAAGTACAGATGCAAAAATGAAGTATGCTTTTAGCGAAACAGATGAGCTTTCTTTAGGTGCGGTAAGCGGACTTGAAACAATTTCGGATAATAAAAAGGGTATCGCATTCTATACAAACGCAGGTTCAGCAACCCCTAAGCTCTATGCTAAGCTTCAGTGGTTTGATGCAGACGAAGAAACACCTCTTAGTGCCCCCACAAAATTCGTTATAGATATCGGTGGTGTAACACTTGCAGAGCTTCCTTATATTACAGCAGACAAGGTAGAAAAAGCAAATGTTGTTGACCAAGCGAATACATCTGTTCAGCCTTATGGCACATATACTGCTACGGCTTCTGCAAATGAAAATGGTACAATCCTTGTCGATATTGATATGACAGACCTTAAATCACATATGAGTGACGGTGCAGGAATGGGTCACTGGACAGGATTTTCCGTAACAGCACCCGATGGAGCAGTATCGATGCGTTATGCGTTTTCACAGAATCGCGAGGGGCTTTCTTCAATGCAAAAGGCTGACCTTAACGGAGAAACACAGGCTTCCTTCTATGCAAATAAATCAGATGCACAGCCTAAGAAATTTGTAAGACTTCAGTGGTTTGACGAAAACGGTGTTGCAATAACAAATGCAACAGACTTTGAAATGGACCTTAGTGGAGTTTCACTTTATGTTGCACCTCAGCCTTCCCGTGGCGGTGGCGGAAGCAGAAGTAATTATTACACTGTGAGCTTTAATACAAACGGCGGAAGCACTGTTTCCTCTGCAAAGGTTAAGAAAGAAGAAACAGTTTCTTCACCCAAAGCACCAACTAAGGATGGCTTTGTGTTTGACGGATGGTATAC
>JAZQAB010000057.1:0-9627 GCA_045545055.1 Clostridia bacterium
CACATAAAGAGTCTATTATGAGTAGAATATTAGTATTGATATATGAAATATTATACAATACAGTTGTAAGCAAGAGCAGAATGATAATTAATTCAAATTATTAGTTGTAAAGAAGAGGAGTAATTAGCATGTCATTGTTTAAAGATACAACCCTAATGATTACAGGTGGTACTGGCAGTTTCGGAAACGCAGTTCTTAATCGTTTTCTTAAAACAGACATCGGAGAAATCCGAATTTTCTCACGTGATGAAAAGAAACAGGACGATATGAGACACTATTTTCAGGCTACAATGCCTGAAGTAGCGGACAAGATCAAATTCTACATAGGCGATGTCAGATCACTTGAATCTGTTCGTGGAGCTATGCATGGAGTCGATTATATATTCCATGCAGCTGCTTTGAAACAGGTACCATCCTGTGAATTCTTCCCTATGGAAGCTGTTAGAACAAACGTTATTGGTACAGATAATGTGCTGACTGCTGCAATTGAAGCAGGTGTTAAGAGTGTAATCTGTTTATCAACTGATAAGGCTGCTTATCCTATAAATGCAATGGGAATTTCAAAATCTCTTGAAGAAAAAGTTGCTATTGCAAAATCGAGAACATCAGGAAACACAAAAATTTGTTGCACACGATATGGAAACGTAATGTGTAGCCGTGGTTCTGTAATTCCGCTTTGGATTGATCAGATACAGAATGGACAGCCTATCACACTTACCGAACCTACAATGACACGTTTTATCATGTCACTTGAAGAAGCTGTAGACCTCGTTCTCTTTGCTTTTGAGAACGGTGAAAATGGTGATCTTCTTATCCAGAAGGCACCCGCTTGTACTATTCAGACTCAGGCAGAGGCTGTATGTGAACTGTTTGGTGGAAAGAAAGAAGATATTAAGGTTATCGGAATTCGTCATGGTGAGAAAATGTATGAAACATTGCTCACAAACGAAGAGTGTGCAAAGGCAATAGACATGGGTGATTTCTACCGTGTTCCTGCTGATAATCGTGGCTTGAACTACGATAAGTACTTCAAGGATGGCGATGAAGAACGTAACGTTCTTACAGAATTTAATTCAAATAATACTAAGCTCCTTAATGTTGAGGAAACAAAAGCAAAGATAGCTTCCCTTACATATATACAGGAAAGACTTGCAGAAATGAAGGGTGAATAATATGGCTGCTTGGAAAGAAAACGGAAAACTCAAACTGATGATCATCGTAGGTACTCGCCCGGAGATCATTCGTCTTGCTGCGGTAATCAAGAAGTGCCGCAAGTACTTTGATACAATCCTCGTTCATACAGGTCAGAATTACGACTACAATCTGAACGGAGTATTCTTCAAGGATCTCGGACTTGTTGATCCTGAGCTGTATCTGGATGCAGTAGGTAACGATCTTGGCGAGACTATGGGCAACATCATTGCTGCTTCATACAAGGCTATGGATGAGCTTAAGCCTGATGCTGTTCTTGTACTCGGTGATACAAACTCCTGCCTGTCAGTTATCGGTGCAAAGCGTCTGCATATACCGATATTCCATATGGAAGCAGGTAACCGCTGCAAGGATGAATGCCTGCCGGAGGAGACTAATCGCCGTATCGTTGACATTATTTCCGATGTCAATATGGCTTATTCCGAGCACGCAAGAAGGTATCTTGCTGACTGCGGACTTCCTAAGGAACGCACATATGTGACCGGTTCTCCTATGGCTGAGGTCCTTACTGAAAACCTTGAAGCTATCAAGGCATCCGATGTTCACTCTCGTCTTGGACTTGAAAAGGGAAAGTATATCCTTCTTTCAGCTCACCGTGAAGAGAACATAGACACTGAGAAGAACTTCACAAGCCTTTTCACTGCAATTAACCAGATGGCTGAAAAGTATGATATGCCTATACTTTACAGCTGCCATCCTCGTTCTAAAAAGCGTCTTGAAGCATCTGGATTCAAGCTTGACAGCCGTGTTATCCAGCATGAGCCACTTGGTTTTCATGATTATAACTGCTTGCAGATGAACGCATTTGCAGTTGTATCAGACAGCGGTACACTTCCTGAGGAGAGCAGTTTCTTTACATCTATTGGACAGCCTATACCTGCCGTATGTATCAGAACATCTACAGAGCGTCCTGAGGCACTTGACAAGGCTTGCTTTATTCTTTCAGGAATTGATACAAAGGGTTTATTGCAGGCTGTAGATACAGCTGTAGAAATGGTTAAGGAAGAAAAGAACGGCGGAGCAATTCCTGTACCTGATTATACAGATATAAATGTATCTGACAAGGTAGTAAAGATAATCCAGAGCTATGTTGGTGTTGTCAATAAAATGGTTTGGAGAAAAGAAAGCTGATTATTATCTTATGGAAAGAAAAAACATTTGGACTGAGTTTAAAAATGAACTTGGATTTACTACAGCATCAATTCAATATATTGAATTGACTTGTAGAATTGCTGCTGAAGAACATAAAACTGATTTATCTGGTCAGAGCATTGTTGATATAGCTAAAAAACATGGTCTTTCAATATCGATGCTCCCTAAAGACATTCAAAGTCATATAGCTTCAAATTATATCATTCAAATTCATAGCTGTGTTGAGCGGTTTTTAACGAAATTCCAAGGCTTAGTGGGCTCTCCAATGCAAAACTTAATATATAATTCTGAAAGAGATGGGAATAAATTAAAATGGATAATGAAACATGCCTTATCCGAAACAAATGTTCAGTATAAAAAACTATATGACATATGCAATTATTATCGTCTACTTAGAAATACTATTATTCACAAAGGAGAAGATAGTAATGAATTAAGAAGTGCATATTCCAATGTCCAAAAAGCTGATAAAGGAAAACTAAATGCTATTAATAAAATAGAAGATTTATGTTTTGATGATCAGGTTTTATTTGCGAGATCGGCACGTTCCTTATTAGAAAGAATATACACTCAAAGTAATTATGACTGGAAAAAAATAATAGACCATGAACAACAGAAGATAAAAGAGATTGAACTACGATATCAAAATGATAAAGATCAGCAAATGCTTCATATCAATAATTATTTGAAGCGGTTTTATCCAATTCCAAAGTCAGGTGTGCCAATAGACCTTTAATTATTGGCATAAGGAGGTACTAGCTTAATTGGTAGAGCCTCCCCCTTCATAAGAGTATATTTGGTTATATACTTTTATGAAGGGGAAGGTCAAGGTTCGAATCCTTGGTACCTCACCAATAAAATTATAAGGATGGATTTATAATGAATATACTTGTAACTGGTGCCAAAGGTATGGTTGGAACAGCACTTGTAAACAACCTTAAAAATATACGTGATGGAAAAAATAAAACACGTCCTGATATAAAAATAGATGAGGTATATGAGTACGATATTGACAGCACAGTTGATGAACTTAATGAGTACTGTCAGAAAGCAGATTTTGTATTCAATCTTGCTGGTGTAAATCGTCCTGAAAATCCGGAAGATTTTATGAATGGCAATTTTGGATTTGCTTCATTACTTCTTGATACCTTAAAAAAATATGATAATAAAGCACCAATTATGCTTTCTTCGTCATTACAGGCAACTCTTGCAGGTCGTTTTGGAAATTCTGAGTATGGACGTTCCAAAAAAGCAGGAGAAGATTTATTCTTTAATTATGCTCATGAAAATAATGTTAAGGTATCCGTTTATCGTTTTCCGAATTTAATGGGACATAGCCGTCCTAAATATAATTCTGCGATTTCAACATTCTGCTGGGCTGTAGCTAATGATGAAGAATTTACTGTAAATGACCGCTCAACAGAAATGGAAATACTTTATATTGACGATCTTGTTGAGGGAATGTACGATCTCCTTGAGGGCAAAGAACATCATTGTGAATTTGAAGGAATAGAAACAGTACCAAATGAAACTGGAAAATTCTGTTACGTGCCTGTGACGCATAAGGTAACACTTGGTGAAATAGTAGATTTGCTTCAGCAGTTCAAAGAACAGCCAACAACACTTATGATGCCTAAAATGCCTAAGGACAGCTTTGCTAAAAAACTTTATAGTTTGTATTTAACTTATCTTCCTACTGATAAATTCAAGTATGCAATGAAAATGAATGTAGATAATCGTGGTTCTTTTACAGAACTTGTGCATACTGAAGATTGCGGACAGGTATCAATAAATATCAGCAAGCCTGGAATTACAAAAGGACAGCACTGGCACAACAGCAAATGGGAATTATTTATTGTAGTTCATGGTCATGGTCTTATTCAGGAGAGAAATATCAATACCGGAGAAACTGTTGAATTTGAAGTTTCCGGTGATAAGATTGAAGCAATTCATATGATTCCCGGTTGGACCCATAACATAATTAACCTTAGTGATACAGAAGACCTTGTTACAGTAATGACTTGTAATGAGATTTTCGATCCTAATCGTCCTGATACATTCGGAGAACCGGTATAATGTCTGATTATATTATGAATCTGCGAAAAATCGTAGGTCATAGAACTCTGATACAGGTCGGAGCAAGTGTAATAGTTGAAGATGAACAAGGTCGGATATTATTACAGAAAAGAGCAGATCATCATAATTGGGGTTACTCAGGCGGTTCTATAGAAATTGATGAAAAAGCTGAAGATGCTGCTAAAAGGGAACTTTTTGAAGAAACAGGTCTTATAGCTCAAGAACTTGAACTTCTTGGTGTGTATTCAGGTGCAGAAATGCATAATACATATCCAAATGGTGATGATGTTTCAAATATTGATATAGTTTATATATGTCGAAAATATTCGGGAACACTAAAAATGCAGGAAAGTGAAATTGAAAATCTTTGCTTTTTTAAGGTAGATGAAATTCCTGATAATATATTCAGTCCTAATCTTCCGGCGATTGAGGATTGGAAGAAATCAAAGAAGTAATACATCAAATACCGCCATAACGGCGGTATTTGGTTAATAAACGGAGGTTAAATTATGTGCGGAATAGTAGGCTTCACAGGAAATAGTCAGGCAGCACCAGTGCTGTTAGACGGACTTTCAAAGCTTGAATACAGAGGATATGATTCAGCAGGAATAGCAGTACGTGACGGAGAGAATGAAACAGAGGTAATCAAGGAAAAAGGTAAGCTTAAAGTACTTGCTGATATGACTGATAATGGTAAGGCTGTAAAGGGCAGCTGCGGAATTGGTCATACACGCTGGGCAACCCACGGTGAGCCGTCAGCCGTTAATGCACATCCTCATTCAAGTGACGATGCAAATGTAATTGCAGTTCATAACGGTATCATTGAAAATTACCAGGAACTCAGAGAAAAGCTTGTAAAATCAGGATATGAGTTTAAGTCCCAGACTGATACAGAGGTTGCAGTAAAGCTTGTTGATTATTATTACAAGAAATACAACGAAGGTCCTGTTAAGGCAATTGCAAGAGCAATGTATAGAATCCGTGGTTCTTATGCTCTTTGTGTTATGTATAAGGATTATCCAGGTGAGATTTATACAGCACGTAAGGACAGCCCTATGATTATCGGTATTGCCGACGGTGAAACTTATGTAGCATCAGATGTTCCAGCAATCTTGAAGTATACAAGAAATGTTTACTACATAGGAAATCTTGAAATAGCAAAGCTTGAAAAGGGAAAGGTTACTTTCTACAATATCGACTGTGAAGAAATCACAAAGCCTTTAACTGAAATAAAGTGGGATGCTGAGTCTGCTGAAAAGGGCGGATATGAGCATTTTATGTTGAAAGAAATTCACGAACAGCCAAAGGTTATAAAGGATACAATCAATTCTGTTGTTACAAATGGCGTAGTACATTTTGACAGCGTAAAGCTTACAGATGAAGAAATCAGCAATATTCAACAGGTATATATCGTAGCTTGTGGAAGTGCATATCATGTAGGTGTTGCTGCACAGTATGTATTCGAGGAACTTACAAGTATTCAGGTAAGAGTTGAGCTAGCGTCAGAATTCCGTTACAGAAAGATGAAGCTTAATAAAAATAGCCTCGTTATTGTAATCAGCCAGTCAGGAGAAACAGCAGATACTCTTGCTGCACTTCGTGAAGCTAAGAATCAGGGGATAAAAACACTTGCAATTGTAAATGTAGTTGGTTCATCTATTGCAAGAGAAGCAGACAACGTATTCTATACACTTGCAGGCCCTGAAATTTCAGTTGCTACAACAAAGGCATACAGTACACAGCTTATAGCAGGTTATCTCCTTGCATTACAGTTTGCAAAGGCAAGAGATGAAATAACAGATGATAAGTACAATGAATTACTTGAGGAAATATATTCAATTCCCGAAAAAGTTGAGCATATTCTTAATTCAAAGGAAAGAATACAGTGGTATGCAAATAAGCTTGCCAATGTAAGTGATACATTCTTCATTGGCAGAGGAATTGACTACGCAATCGGAATGGAAGGCAGTCTTAAACTTAAAGAAATCAGCTACATTCATTCAGAAGCTTATGCTGCCGGAGAACTTAAACATGGTCCGATAAGCCTTATTGAGGACGGAACAATAGTAGTCAGCGTTATAACTCAGGACAATCTTGTGGAAAAGACAATCAGCAATATGGTTGAAGTAAAAAGTCGTGGAGCAAGATTAATGGCAGTAACAATGGCAGGTAATTATTTTATCGAAGATACAGCTGAATTTACAGCTTATGTACCGAGAATAAACAAACTCTTTGCAGGAAGCCTTGCTGTAGTACCGCTTCAGCTTGTTGGTTATTATGTAACCATTGCTAAGGGCTTTGATGTTGATAAGCCAAGAAATCTTGCTAAAAGTGTGACGGTGGAATAATAAATATATAAGAAGGGGAGTCGAATCACATGCCAATGCAGCTATTTCCGCACAACAAAACTGCTTATGAAGCCGCAGTAAAGATGCTTGCAGAACGAAAAAAGCTGCTGTGATTCATCCTGCCGGTACTGGTAAGAGTTTTGTCGGTTTCAAGCTTTGCGAGGATAATCCAGATAAAACTATTTGCTGGTTGTATATGCGATGTGGCAGGGTCATCTGCATGGACTTAGAGAGCTGCTTTTACGAAGTGAAGAGTTACCTGTTGTGATACTAATCGTTTTCATGCTTCGTCTGTTTGCATATATTCCACAGTCCATCTGATAACGAGCTTCTATGAGCGTGGCAGTCCAGTAGCACGAGTATGCAGCCGTGAAGGCTGAGCCCGGCTACCAGCTTTCAATATTCATACTAATTGTAAAGTGAATCTTGCGGGATAAAAGTTTACTCAGTTATGACATTAATCGGAGTGGATTTCATGTATGGCACGGAGGCTCTCAAATAGGGAAAGACTGGCTTTGAAATACCGTGTAGGTGTTTCTTACGCATCGGTGCATACAGAGCATATGCAAAAAGTTTCATAAATCAGAATTTCATATTAAGATAAATTAAAAAAGTCAATGACTACCGTAATTTTTTACGGTAGTCATTGACTAACTGTATTTTATGTGGTATAATAAAAGTAATATGTAAGTTGAATGGAATAATACTAAGATTATAATATAACTGGGAGGTATGACAAGTGCTGAAATTGTTTAAAGTAAATGGATTTAAAAATTTCCGTGACACGCTAACGATTGACTTTTCTGATGTGCATGATTATAAATTCAATACAGGCTGTGTATCCAATGGACTTCTAAGTAAGACGATTGTTTATGGAAGAAATTCTGTCGGTAAGACAAATTTGGGACTTGCGATTTTTGACATTGTTTCTCATTTGACAGAAAAGAATGTTACCCCAGATTTATATGATTATTATCTGAATGTAGAAAGTGAAACAAGAACTGCATCATTTTTCTATGTATTCCAGTTTGGTCAGGATACTATTAAATATGGTTATGATAAGGATGAGAAAAGGCGTTTGATTTCAGAATCATTATGGATTAACGATGTACTGATTTTTTCATATGATACTCGTGAAAATAAAAGTGATTTTTCTGGTGTTAAAGAAATATCTCCTACTTTGAATCAGGATTTTGAAGGCATTGAGTCTGTTTTGAAATATATGGTGAACAATACTGCTTTGTCCGATTCGCATCCTCTAAAGAAGATGATGAAATATGTATCCACTATGTTGTGGTTTCGTAATCTGGAGGAAAATAGATATATTGGTTATAAAAACAAGAGTACAGATTACTTTGATTTCATTTTTGAGGAGACTGTATTGCAGGAGTTTCAGGATTTCTTGCATCAGTCGGGTGTAGAAGAAAATCTGATTGTGAAGGCTGATGCGGACGGCGTGAAGCGTCTGTACTTTGATACAAAGACACCGCTTCCATTTTTGAAAACAGCTTCCAGTGGTACAAAAGCATTATATACATTTTTTTATTGGTATAAGACAGCATCAGATGTTTCGTTCCTGTTCATGGATGAATTTGATGCCTATTATCATTATGAACTTGCGGAAAGTATCGTACAGCTTCTTGAGAAAATGCCTGACACTCAGGTGATGTTGACATCACATAACACAAATTTGCTTTCCAACCGAATCATGAGACCGGACTGCTATTTTATTCTGACAAAAGAAAAAATAACTGCTTTGGTAAATGCAACGGATCGTGAATTGAGAGAAGGACACAATCTGGAAAAACTCTATATGAGTGGTGAGTTCGATGTATAGAAAACAAGCGAAAATTTTGATGCTTGTAGAGGGAGCAAAGACAGATGTGAAGCTGATGAAGCATCTGTTGAAAGTATATGGCATCAGTGACCATCATGAGATTGTTTCGTATCGCACGAACATCTATACCCTCTATAAGGAAATGTTCTACGAAAAGGATCCAGATGCTATGGATCTGCAGCAGGTATTGATTGCAAGAGAACCGGATGAATCAAAAAAGAAGATACTGGCAGAAAATTATTCAGATATATTGTTGATATTTGATCTTGATCCACAGGATGGTGGATTTTCACCAGATAAGATTTTAGAAATGCAGAATTATTTTGTTGAGTCTTCTGATATGGGAAAACTCTATTTGAATTATCCAATGGTTGAAGCATTCTACCATTTGAAAGATATTCCTGATAATGAGTATTATGACAGGCAAGCTACTATTGAGGAATTGATTCATCACACTTATAAAAGCCGTGTCAATTCTGAAAATCGAAATCATGACTATGGAAAATTTGCTTTAACAAAAGAGGAGTGCAGTATAGTAATACAGCAAAATCTTGATAAAGGCAGAAAATTGATTGGAGATTTGGAGAGTACAATTCCGGATTTACTTGATATATTGAATTATCAACTCAAATATCTTGATGTAAATGATGCTGTGTATGTGTTATGCACTTGTGCTTACTACATAGCTGATTATAATCCAAATTTGTTGTTCTAAATGATATATTTTTTTCAATTTTTGTACAGCTACCGATACAGCCACGCTACATATAAATTTAGATAGTTTTGTCGTGTTTTTGAATTTAAGGAATATATGAAATTCCCTATATTTCGTGATTTGTTGAGGGGTGAGGTTTTCTTTAAATACTTAGCTTTAATCCTGAAGTAAATAGGTAGCTGCAACGAAGTATCAGCTATCATGACGGCTATGAAAATTTTTATCATGGATTCCTTGTTGGATTACTTGAGTATAATGATGATTATCTTGTAGAATCAAATCGTGAA
>JAZQAB010000058.1:0-11468 GCA_045545055.1 Clostridia bacterium
GACACAAGTTTTAGGGTTATAAATTCAAATCCTTTAAAAATATATGGAAGTTCTCTAGTTCTAATATCATCAAAGTCCAATGCTATTATATTCCTTAACCCCTTATCATAAAAGAATTTCAACTGTAATAAAACATTGTCCCAACACAACCCCTCTTCAAATATCCCTTCATCTTCAACATCATCAGGAATAGAAAATTCTGGAACCATATTCTGTTCAAAATATACACCATTATAATGCTGAAATAGTCCCTTAGCTAATGTTGTTTTGCCTACTGCACTAGGACCAATTATAAATTTATAATCCATAATCATTTCCTTTCTCTTACCATTTTTTATTCCGTTCCTATATACATTGGTATATTTTTATCAATCTCTCTTGACCTTCTTGAGTTTCCGCAGTTTTGTTATGATATTACAAAAGACTATGCTATTACCAGTAAACGTCTTTCCAATACCTTGCTCACAAGAGCTATTTGTTATAACCTCTACGTGAATGAATATTCACAATCAGCTTGTCCTCTCTGATATGTACATTCAACTATTTCGGCAGGCTGAATTTTCTCAATGTATGTCAAACATCGAAAAACCATTCCATGTGCAATTTCCACTTCAACCGGTATTCCTGTTTCCCTTGAAATAATCTGTGCTGTTTGTAATGCCCTTGTATACGGAGACGACACAATAATTTCTGCATCTTTCAATCGAATATCTTTAGCCGTCATTTCGGCTTGTTGTTTTCCTTTCTCTGTTAACGGGGCAAAATCTCTGCCAAATCCCCAAAATCCATTCTCAAGCATATGATCATACGTCGGTTCTCCATGTCTTATAAGATAAAACAATGCCATGCTTTCATATCTCCTTACGACCTCTAAACTGATTCCATTCCCTTAGGAATAGAATTATTCACCTCACGATAAATCAAATTCACAGCATCATCAAAACTTAAATCCTCTTTCAAAATAGTTTCGGGGATAATAGAAAGATAATCCTTTTCCCTCCACCAACGTCTCATATCAGCTTCTCCGAAATCATTGCGATTGGGCTTTGTACTGTGCCTTTTTAAAGTCTCCTCAAAAGGCAGATCATAATAATATGCAAAGATATTATCTCCATATTCCTTCACTGCTGTCTCAAATAAACAATTATATTCTTCTGAACCCAAAATGCCCTCAAGAATAGTAATATCTGAATTTTGCTTACCATATTTCAAAAGCTCTATCATTAGTGGTCTGGATTTTTCTATTCCAGAAGCTCCCCATACATGAAGTATTTCCATACGAACCATATCATGTGAAAGCAACATAGTATTTGGTCCAAATTTTCTCTGCAATGCTTTTGCAACTGAAGTCTTTCCGCTACCGGAATTACCTCTTAATATAATCAACTTCCGCATTTCAATCTTCTCCTTTGTTAATTCCATGTTACATCATAATTTTCTTGCTTTCAACACAAAGCTGTGATGAATATACTGCGCTTTATGTTCAGAATAGTAATCTTCGGTATAGCCTTATATTCTGCATCGGATACCGAGCATTGAATTTACCTGCCGCACTTCCATATGTATGCCTAACCAAAGGTATCTCATTATTTTTACGAACAATACATCCCACAGATAATGAATAATTATCACTCATCAAAGTTTCTCCTGCCTTATAGTCTTTGAAGCAATTCATCTAACTCTATAAAATTGTTTACTATATTACCTTCATAGTTTTCTCCATCACGATTAAATAAAATTGTTCGAATGCCCATTTCTTCTGCTGTCCGCAAATTCTTTACACTATTGTCGACAAAGATACAATCTTGAGGCACACACTGTAGTTTCTCTAATGCACATTGGAAAATTTTCTTATCTGGCTTTCTTAAATGAACAGCTCCACTAACTATTTTTTCCTTGAAGTAAATGTTTATACCATGATATTCCATAAGAAAATCATTCCATTCTAATACATCGTTAGATAATAAACAAAATTCCATTCGTTTACTATTAGCTTGAGCAAATTCAGGAAACTGCTCGTCCAGAGTTAAGTAATTTTTCAAATAGTCTTCCATGGTCTCTTTTGGATTATGATATCCCAAATACCGCAGGAAACTTTCATTTGATAATTCTCCTTTTTGTGCCTTTGAAAAATATTTTTCCTCTTTAAATGCTTTTGTTAACCGTTCATATTCTGATGCTTCAAATCTTTGAAAAGTATATGGAATAAAATACCCCTTGCTCTCTTTAATAATTACACCATACATGTCAATCAGTAATATTTTATTTTTTTCCATAAGATATCATAGTTCCTTTCACAAAAGTATATCCTGCATCTGGGTGCTCATCAAAATAATCTGCAATGATTATATTTCGATTACAATAATCGGTAGCTTCTTTTCTTGACATGCCATGCGTCATAAGAAAGCGAATCGTTCTTTCAAGTTCTTTAGGGCTCAAGTCAGTGTTCCAATCATTATACTTAATAAAATCCTGCTTGGCTTGTTCATAATCTTCTCTTTGTGGCGTTACAAAATCAACCCTGTCATTCATTCTGACACCAACATCTCTAAGTCCCAACTTTCGCATCATATGTGCGGTTCGAATCGCAATCGCATAATCTCTGCCCTGTTGCTCTAATTCGGTCTTCCAATGCTTTTCCAGTCCATCATGTTTGCATAGCCCAAAATAATCCATTCCGTCCACATAGAGCCCATCACATTCAAATTCACGATTTGAATCAATACATACTATATAACCATCCGGTCTTGTAAATTGGATTAGTTTCTTTAAAAATTCCTCTGGTGCGTCCAAATGTCTCAAAACTGCTTGAGAAATTACTAAATCATACTTTTCTTTAGCTTGATATTCATAAATATCTCTATGAATAAATTTGACTTCATAATTCTTGTCAACAAATATTCTTTTTGCTTCCTCAAGAAGCCCTTCCGCCAAATCTACACCTGTATAGGTACTCCCTTCTGGTAAATAAGGCATAATTAATAACCCTAAGTATCCAAAACCACATCCACAATCTAACATATTCACCGGCTTGTCAATTTTCCACACCTTTTCTATCAGAAACTCCATATAATCACTATTCCAAGCACTTTTTCTGGTTCGTAACAAGTAATCCAGCTTCTTTTCCCAAAACTGCCCTGTTCCAGTCTGTTCTGCAATATATTCTTCTCCAGTCAAAGGTACTATGCCCATTAATTGATCTATAGACACCTCAAAATATTCTGCAAGAACAGGCAAATAGGTAATATCAGGCAAAATACTTCCACTTTCCCATTTACTAATTGTTTGAAAAGAAACACCTACAATCTGTGCTAATTCCTTTTGTGTTATTTTTTTTGATTGCCGTAACTCCGCAATTCGTAAATTAATCTTTCCCATATTTAAACCTCCTGACAAGACCATTATATCAAACACTCCGTATTTTCGGGCACTAAAACTTTGAGAATAAATTCGCACCCTAGGCGAATTTATTGCATTCAAAAAATTACGCTTACATCACTGCAAGCTTGCCGTCAGCACACGAAGACAGTGGAGCTGCGAGCGGAACAGGCGAAGTGTGGACGTAAGCAAGCTTGCTGCCATGGCGTAGCCATGGAGCCTTTGTGCTATACTATTACCACAAAGGCTCATTTTCCCAAATGCCCTGAAACCCTGATTCTATCAGCATCTTATTGGGAATCCTCAAATTCCCATTTCTCAAAAATATTTCCCATTTCATCAAAAATCCTGTGTTTATGCGGTCTACACGTTTCTACACGGATATTAAGGAGAGATTTTGCACACTAAAAATGCTTCAAACGCTGATTTTATCAACATTTGAAGCAATTTCTTAATACTGCTGGTGGCCGGACTTGAACGAAGATGCCGCAGGAAAAATACTGATAGAAAGAGGCTTCCGGCGTGCTTGCTTGCGGAGTGTAAAAAAGTGTAAACAGATCTTATCCATATTTTTGCTCTTTATTGATGATTTACCATAATCCAAAAATCTTCCATATAATTTGTATATGCAACTTCATCCTGTATGGTTTTTTCATAAACAAATCCCGCACGTTGATAGGCTTTGATCGCCCTTTGATTTGCTTCCGCAACTCTTAAAAATATTTTTCCTTTATGATCCTTAATCTTTCGTATTTCTTCAATGCACTTTAATACGAATAAATGTCCAAACCCTCTTCCGCAATATTTCGGGGCAAGGGACCAGCCCACCCATAAATCATTATTATCAAATTGACATGCAACATGTCCTACTACTTCATTGTCACTCTTCAAACAAAACTGCTCTTTCCCCCAAGTATCCTTCTTTAACAAATACTTGTTTGGACGACCTTTAAAGTCATATACATTATAAGGCGATTCATACTCCCATTGGCAAATCCTATTTGCGGTCTCTTCTGTAAGTGCTTGTAATGAACAATACTCAAAATTCATGCATATACCTCTTTCACTTTAACATTCCTCTTTAATAAACAAATCGTTCCTTCAAATCACTTTATAAGACTTTTTCAAAAACTTTATACCATTTCAGACCATACACTTCTTCCAATCCCAGATCAACTAAACCCATGTAATTAAAAACACACTTCTCATACAATCGAACTGCCGGAAGATTTTCCTCATATGTATCTAATCGTATCGCGTTAGCCCCTCGCTGCCTTCCAATTACTTCTGCATAATCTAACAAAGCTTTTCCAACTCCACGTCCAAAATACTCTGGCAAAACAGCAAGTTTACAAATGACAATTACCGGGATATCAAATTCGACCTGCCATTCTACTGTTCGATAGGCATCTTCCCGTATAGGATATATGCCTTTCTTCCAACACGGATAATTCTCGTGCGTTGCAAGATAATCATTCAAATCATTATATAAATATTCGATTGCATCTATATCGCTTGCTGTTGCAGATCTTATAATAATCATCATCCCTTCACTTAATCTCACAAGACACCAGCTTGTCTCTATAAACAAATAATTCGCCAGATAAATTCTCAAAATAGATTTCTACTAAATCCTCCGACGCACCGTACAAAAATAACTCTGGTACTCTATCTTGCAGTCTTTTACGATCTTCTTTTGTCATCTGCGTTAATAAAGCATAACTCCTATCACACCGACCTATCCAAAATCTTTGATATTCCTTATTCGTTAATATACGACTTTTCAAATGACTGATATTCTCAATACCAAATCTATTACACCACTCGATATCCGCATTGTATAATTTCTGTCCCATTTCCCCTGCAACCATATCATCGTCATCGTAAATAATTGGTATCTGAATAAGTCCATACTTGTATGCAACATACGCCCTACTATGACCATCTGTAAGCGTATATTTCCCATTTCCATAATCATGCACCGGTAATGGTTCAAAAATACTCATATCATCTGGATTGAACCATTTTTCTATTGCTTTTACTTTATCCTCGTTTAGATATATTTGACTAAGACCTAATTCCAATAAAGGGTAATTTATTACTCCTGTAAATTTCATGGTATATCCTCCAACATATGTATATTTTACCATATTCCGCATTTCAAGAAAAGCATTTTACAGATTACACGCTTTTTATTTTCTCAACATCTCCCACCGACATTAAGACCTTTATCGATCACTACTGCTACTCACAATACTCTGACGAACAAAAGAAAGCTGAGTTGGAAAAGACGTTAAATCTCTAAAATAAAAAGCGATTGCGAGAGAATCACATAAAGATCATCCCTTGCAATCTCCGAAAATCACTCCAAAGAACCGTGTAAAAAAGTGAAAACACTTTTTACACGAGAAAATCCAGCATTTCTGCTGGATTTTCACTGCTGATGGCCGGACTTGAAGCATATCGGGTCGCCGGAAATATTGATAAATAGGAGCTTTCTGCGATCCCTTCGGTTTTCTACAAACATTTTACAAACATTTCAAGTTCCTAATTCCCGTGAAATTATTATAACTCCTGCCCTGTTTCCTCTTCAATCCACTCTTTCAGTTTCTTCTGCAATACTTTCTTATCGGGCAAATAAAGGGCGTATTCTGTCGCAAAGATATTACTGTTTTCCGGCAATGTAATCTCAACAAGTGCATCATTCTTCTCCTTGCAGAGCAGAATTCCAATTGTAGGATTTTCTTCAGGCAGTTTCTGGTATCGATCATAGTAATTAACATACATTTGCATCTGTCCTAAATCCTGATGTGTAAGCTTATCAATTTTCAAATCAATCAAGACATAGCAACGGAGCAAGCGGTTATAGAACACTAAATCCACATAGTAGTTGTCCTCATCAAAGGTAAAACGCTTCTGTCTTGCTTCAAACAGATATCCTTTGCCCAGCTCCAGCAAAAACTTTTGCAATTTATTGATAATTGCCGTTTCCAAATCTGTTTCAGAATAACTTGTGCGTTCTTCCAGACCTAAAAATTCAAGAACAGTCGGCTGTTTCACAATATCAGCAGGTTTTGTTATGACATTTCCCTCTGTTGCAAGCTTCATAACTGCTTCCTTATCCCGGCTTAATGCGAGCCGCTC
The DNA here is from genome assembly GCA_045545055.1 of Clostridia bacterium. Classification (GTDB taxonomy): domain Bacteria; phylum Bacillota; class Clostridia; order UMGS1883; family UMGS1883; genus UMGS1883. Next base: position 6,523 of record JAZQAB010000058.1, read on the forward strand.
ATACAGACTGGAATTGTATTGTCTTTGCAGCACACGAATACTCCATGCTGCTTCAGCCGCTTCAATCTCATAAAAACGACGCTCATCCGGATTTTTAATACGCATAAGCAAAAGGTAATGAGACCATGGCAATGAAAAAGGTGTTGTATTTTCAAAAAAGCTAAACACTGTTTCACTTTTTTGAATTGCAAAAAGGTTAAACACTGTTTCGCTTATTCTATCTTTATACGTCAAATAAAATTTTCTGGCATTTTTTAATGTATCTTCAGAAAAGCCTCTGCCGAACTGCTCTGTCAAAACATCAGATAAATTCTTAATCACTTGCTTGCCGTAATCTGCCCGACTCTTTCCTTGCTGCTGTTCTTCCACAATCCAGCGTCCGATGGAATAATAGGTCATCAACTGTACCATATTGACCTGCCTCGCTGCAATCTGACGAGCATACTGAATCAGATCAATGGAATTACGACAAAGATTTTCTATATTGATACTTGGGGCCATTATATTTTCTCTTTCCATTCAAAATCCTCCGATTATCATAATTCCGGCATTCAGCCAAATTCCCTTCTCATTGAGAATAATTAAGGGAGCTTTGCAGCTCCCTCAGAGGTTAAAATCTTCCACTATGTGGCAGGAACTCTCCCGAAGATAATATTAGTATATTTAAGTTGGTGCAAAAAATCAATGGATTTTTTCCAAAATCTTTCTAATGTCCTTCTCTGAGATGATAGAATACACCTTTGCACCATATTTTTCTTCTAACATCCGTGCTCCCAAGCCTTGTGCCCGGGCTTCATCATCAGTCAGATCAGCAATTACAACAACCGCAATCACATCAATGTTCGCCATTTCTTTCAGACGTTCAATCCTCTCACACATCGTCTGCCCTGTACTCATCAGGTCATCCACAATCACAACCTTCTCGCAGTCTTTCAGTGTATGACCGCATATGATACGACCACGGCTGTCCGGCATTTTTCTGTCATAACAGTAATCTACTGTAATACCATATTTGTTAAACATCGAACATGCAGTAGCAGCGGAAAATGCAACTCCGTGATATGCCAATCCCATAATCACATCAAATTCCAATCCATTTTCTCTGATACAGTCTGCAAAATATTCCCCGATCTTTGCAATCTGAGCGTTTGTGGTGAATTTTTCTGTATCCAAATAATATCTTTTCTTCTGACCGTGTTTTAAGTCAAATTCACCGAGCTGCAGAATACCATTACCCAACATAAATTTGACAAACTGTTCCTTGTAAGTTAAAGCATTCAGTTTATACCCCATCAGTTCATCAATACTTATACCAAAATAATCCGCAAGTTTAGGCAATATCAAAATATCTGGGAGAGCAGATTCATTTTCCCACTTGCTGACCGCCTGACTTGATATACCCAACACATCCCCCAACTGTTCTTGTGTAACTCCTTTATTTTGTCGCAATCTTTTTATATTTGTTCCTATTATCATATATTAGTTCCCTTCCTGAAATTTGTTAAGGCACCTTACATGATAAATATAACATAGTAGTGTCATATACACAATTGAGACTTCGTTGACATTTTTGAAACTGGTAGTTGAGAAATTATACCTTCCGGCATCCACAAAAGGTAACTTTCTATGCACATTTATTACTTCTGATGTTCCCCAATTTTTACAAGATCCAGCTATTTATTTTTCTGAAAAGTGCCGTTTTTGAGCCGATTTTCATTGAGAAAACCTTGTAACAAATTAACTCACATTTGTTACCACTAAATTTTAGAATTATGAAGGCGAATTTTCCAATTATGAATTGTTACCAAAATAGCAACAATATCGCACTAATCAAAAAACATATCTTCAAAATTCTGCAACATCCACTCGGTCATCTTCTCGTTTGTTTCATAAAGATCCCTATATTTTTCCTGCCCCGAAAACCACGCTGTCGATATAAGCTGATTCGTAATAACAACATATGGAATTGCTTTCCACTCATTATCTGAAAGCTTTACAACTTCATCATATCCATACAATATATTTTTATATATTATAATCCATTGATTCAATTTATCTGTGTTATCAGCTTCAAAACTTTCAGATAATATTGCTGTAGCCGCATAGCATGGGTCGAAAATTCTAATATTTCTTTCACTAAGGTCAAAATCAAGAATCCCCCACTTGTCGCCACACAGTATAATATTCCCTGGGTTCGGGTCACGATGAATAATCTGCTGTGGTAATGATTCATATATTTCGCCAAATTCCTTTTCGTACATTTCAACAAATTTTTTAGGCAAATCTATTTTCCCTACTAAAGTTGGAACAGCCCATTCTTTTGCACTTTTAAATATATTGGCTTGATTCGTAATTACATCTACTTTTGTAAGTGCAACACTCAACTGACCTATGATTTCCCCAACAAATCTTGCCTTTGGCATATAATCCTCAATATACATCATGCTTGCCTTTAATTGCTTTCCCTCCAGCCGTTTGGTAACGTAGAAATACAATTCTTCACTTGCAACCACGAACTTACCTTCTAATGTTTCTATCGGTGTAGCTGTTGATAACCCTACGCTTTCAATAGCCTGTGAAAGCAGAATGTGTTTCTCTACGTTTCCCAAATTTGGAGAAAATTTGATAATATAATTATCTCCTACATAACATGCTGATTCACTCACATTACCGGTTTCAGCATATACAACATCAGTCAGTTTTTCATTCTCTAATCCCCAATTCTTTAAAACTTCTTTTATTTTTTTGTGTGATACCATTATGTGTTCCTCCTTAAATAGATTGATTCTGTACGGCTTCTTTTTCTTGCTCATATTAAGGAATTCTGTCGGGGTATACCCGAATTCACGAACAAAGGCTTTATAAAATCCTGCTTGCGTTTCAAATCCATAAGCCAATGCCACTTCTATTATTTTCTCTCCACAGTGCATGTCGTATAGTGCATTAAGTAATCTTCTCCTTGTTATATACTGCATAACAGGCATGCCAACCGCACTCTGAAACAGACGATAGTAGTGAAATAATGAAAAGCCTGCCATTTCACTTAACTCTTTTGCCGTAATATCGGTTTTTAGATTATCCTCAATATAATCAATGGATTTTTGAATAATCGTCAGATACATTCAAACACCTTCTTTCAACCTTTCTGTAGCTACACATATAAGATATCACATGAATTATACTAAATCTTTTCCTCCCTTGCTATGATAACATAACTTAGATGTTGCTTAAATTTATTAACTAGTCTGCATAACGTATGAAAAATCCGCTCCAAATTACAAAAAAGTCAAAACCTCAAAATCTTAACTAGTCGTAATCACGTCATAAAAATTTTGTCACTTTTCAAAAAACAGCAATAATCCCGATTTTTTGTCATTTTCTCACTAGTCCGCATAATGTACCAAAAAATTGTCCATTTTCCACAATCTCTGCAAAACCATGTTTTCTTAACATGTCTGTATAACGTACCGAAAAACTTGCACTTTTCTCAAAATACTACTAAACCAATACGCTTTCATTTATTATTGAAACTTTCATTTTCCGAAAAAAAATAAAAATTTTTTTTTGACATGACCCTTTCAGCCGATTGCACATTTACACCGTGTACGCTGTTACCGATCACACATTTATCGTATCAAAACCGCCCCACGCATACGCAATCTTTACGTTCACGCCCTAAAAACCCCATATGTTATAATTAAAATGCGGAGCACCGCTAAATTTACGAAAGGATTGTGGAATTTCACAGACACATAATAGATACGATTTACGAACACAAGAAAACAGATACAATTTAGAAATTTCCGGTAGCAATCATGGAAAATCCAAATGTATCAAACCTTCTCTTGCCTTCCGTCCCGGAATGTAATAATATGACCTTAGAAGGGGTCGCAGAATTGTACGATACCATGAGAAAAGAAACTATTTTAAAGCAATTCTGTGATTTACAAAAAATTAAATATCGTGAGAGCATCAATCAATTTTACATTGTGATTGATCGGAAACAGTACACCGCCAAGACCAGACGTGACCTTATCGACAAGCTATTTGAAAAATTTTGCGAAGATGCGGTCACTACTCTGGAGCAGGCTTATCTGGAATGGATGCACTGGCGTGCAAGCATCAACACCTCATCCAAGACGCTGAAGGAGAACAAGAACGAATGGAAACACTTCATCCAAGATTCTCCGTTGGCAAAGATGCAAGTAGCCAAGATTGAGATTGCCGACTTTGAAGCCTTCCTCTATGATGTAACAATGGACTTTGCGATCACAAGCAAACGTCTGTCGAACATTTTAAGCGTGTTAAACGGCATCCTCCGGCGTTGTGTTTCCCGGAAGATCATTGAACACAATCTGCTGTCAGATGTGAATATGAAGATCTTTCGCAAACGCTGCAAGCCCCAGAATAGCAACAAAGACAATTACACGCTGGAAGAAAGACAGCGGATTCTGGACTATCTGGCAGACAAGACGGACATTTACAGTCTGGCAATACGTTTCTCTTTCTTCGTCCCTTTGCGGATCAGTGAAACCTGTGCCATTAAGTACAGTGACGTGAGAAACGGTCAATTGCACATTCAGAGAGCACAGAGGACTTGTCAGAAGATGAATGATGACCTGACCTTTGACGCACGTTATCTGACCAACGAGGAACGTATCAAGGGCAACAAGGCATCCGGCTTTCGCACTATTCCACTGACGGACACTGCACTGTCGATCATTGAGCAGACGCACAGCCTTTACCCGCACACGGAGTATTTGTTCATGCGTGACGGGGAGCAGATTCTGGCGAATACGTTCAATGAAGCACTGATGAAGATCTGCAAGGAACTGAAGATCAAGTATCGTTCTTCCCACCAGATCCGCTTCACAGTGGCAACACTGCTGTTTGAGAATGGTATACCGATCACACAATTAAGTACGCTTCTGGGGCACGCTGATACC
>JAZQAB010000059.1:0-34951 GCA_045545055.1 Clostridia bacterium
TGTATTCTTTATCAACGGCTTTTTTGATTTCCTTGTTATCTTGCTCTATGCCATACTTTTCCTTAGCCAGTTTCTGTGCCGCTATCATCACTTCAAGCTGCGTAGCTGTATTCTGACTTATCATCTGACCTAAGGTGTTAATACCATCATATGACTGAACAAACCAATCTGCTCCGTAATACTGCTCATACTGAGAAACATTATCATACATCGTTCTGTAAACCAGATTGTAATCTGCCTGTGTAATTTCTACACCGTCAACAGTTCCGACTATCTCTTTATCAAGCTTTGTATCACCTGTGGGAGCATCCCCTCCGCACGCACTAAAAAGAGATAATACAAGAATCAATGCAGTGCAAAGTGCAAAAAATCTTTTCATTTTCATTCCTCCTGTTCAATGGTTACACTTAATTATATACTACACTTCATCGTTTTGCAAGCACTTTAATACATTATTTACACTTTCGATAAGTTTATCACCTTTAAGACCTTTTTCACGAAGTAAAATGTATGGATTGTCCCCTGCTCCAAAAAGTATCTTTCCACGATTTTTAGAGGCAAGAATTGAAATCTTATCCACGAGTTCACGGCTAAGAGCATGAAGCTTAAAGATAATACCTGCTTCAGCATGGGAAATCTCTTTGATACCTGCCTTTTCTGCCGAAATACGAAGCATCTGTATTTCAAGGAGGCTGTAGGTTTCATTGGGAATTTCACCGTAGCGATCCTCAAAGCTTCCCTCAACGGCGTATCGGTCGTTTATATCCATAATTCCGGCAATCTGCTTATACGCTTCTATTCTGAGATTTGACGTGGGAATGTAGCTGTCGGGAATAAAGGCATTAACCTCAAGGTCGATTACCGTTTCAACCTTTTCGGGGGCTTTGGGCTTACCCATCGCCTCATTTACGGCTTCCTCAAGGATTGCACAATACATATCATATCCCACACTTGCCATAAATCCGTGCTGTTCGGGACCTAAGACGTTACCTGCACCTCGTATTTCAAGGTCACGCATGGCAATACGGAAGCCTGAACCAAACTCTGTAAATTCACGAATGGCACGAAGCCTTTTTTCCGCCACCTCGTCAAGGATTTTGTTTTTTCTGTAGGTCAGATATGCGTATGCAAGGCGGTTTGTTCTTCCCACTCTGCCTCGAAGCTGATAAAGCTGACTAAGCCCTAAGGTGTCGGCATTTTCGATAATGATTGTATTTACATTTGCAATATCAAGTCCTGTTTCGATGATAGTAGTGCAGACAAGTACATCTACCTCATGCTCCCCAACCTGCATCATAACATCATCAAGCTCGCTCTCATTCATCTTGCCGTGGGCTACAGCCACCCTCGCATCGGGTACAAGCCTTCTTATACGCTCTGCCACACCGTAAATGCTTTCCACTCGGTTATGCAGATAATAAACCTGACCTTCTCTTGCTAATTCCCTTTCTATGGCATTTTTAACTACCGCTTCATTATATTCCAGCACATAGGTCTGCACGGGATGGCGGTCATTGGGAGGTGCTGAGAGTACACTCATATCCCTTATGCCTATCATTGCCATGTGAAGCGTTCTGGGAATGGGGGTTGCACTCAGGGTAAGAACGTCTACGTTCTTTTTCATTTCCTTGATTTTTTCTTTATGAGTAACTCCGAAACGCTGTTCCTCGTCAACAATTAAAAATCCTAACTTTTTAAATACAACATTTTTAGATAACAGCTTATGCGTTCCCACCACTATGTCGCACTCGCCCGACTGCAGCATTTTAAGTGTTTTCTTTGTCTGTGCGGGAGTTGAAAATCTGGAAAGCATCCTTACCGTTATGGGAAATTCCTTCATTCTTTCCACAAAATTATGATAATGCTGGGAGGCAAGAATAGTTGTGGGCACAAGGTATGCCACCTGATAACCGTCCATAACTGCCTTGAATGCACCACGCATGGCAACCTCAGTTTTGCCATAACCCACGTCACCGCACAAAAGTCTGTCCATGGGGCGTGTGCTTTCCATGTCCTTTTTCATTTCTGCGGTGCTTCTCAGCTGGTCTTCAGTTTCCTCATAGGGGAACATATTTTCAAAATCGTGCTGCCATGGGGTGTCGGGTGAAAAAGCAACGCCCTCAAGCTGGGCACGTTCTGCATAGAGTGCCACAAGCTTCTGTGCCATTTCCTCCACGCTCTGACGAACCTTACGTTTTGCGTTAGCCCATTCATTTGAACCCAGACGGTTAAGACGCACCATTTTATTTTCTCCGCCCGTGTATTTGCTGACTGCATCAAGCTGACCTACGGGAAGATATAGAAAATCCTCGCCACGGTATTCTATTTTGATATAGTCCTTTGTAACACCGCTTACTTTCATACGGACTATTCCTAAATATTTTCCGATACCGTGTGCACGGTGAACAACGTAGTCCCCCAAATCAAGCTGGTCGGTACTGCGGATTTTCATAGTATCTTCACTTTTGGGAGTTCTTCTTTTTTTCTTTTCTTCGGCAAAGATTTCTTTATCGCTTACTATGGCATAGCCGTCTAAGGGATATTCAAAGCCCTTGGTAATACTTCCCGGCATAACCGTTACGTATTTATCAGAAAGAGACAGGGGACATTCCTCATACGATGCACGGACATTTCTTTCGTTAAGCATTCCTGTAATTTTCTTTGCTCTGGAGGTGCTTCCTGCAAGGATAACGGTTTTCACACCCTCCTGATGCCAACGCTCCACATCGGAAATAAGAAAATCAATATTTCCGCTGTAGCTGCTCATACCCTTACTTGTAATCTCACATTCCGTTTTAATATCCCAATCGGGACATGACCTTCCTATGGAGGAAAGAGCAACACTTGCACTGCTGCCTATACGCATGGCAATATCGCTGTAACGGCTGATGCAGTCGTATAGTGCTACTGCATTTTCGTTTTCCGCATGAGTTTTAATATTTTCGGAAAGCTCCCATTCCACGGCTTTCGCACTTTCGCTCATTCGGGCAGGCTCATCTGTAAAAATAATATAGCTGTCATCTAAGTAGGAGAGCATACTTTCCCTTGAATTCTGCACTCTTACGGGGAGTATTTTTGCCTCATTGATTTTTTCGATACTCATTTGTGTTTCGCAGTCAAAGCTTCTTAGCGAATCAATATCATCTCCGAAAAGCTCCATGCGAATCGGAAGAAGTGCATCGGGGGAATATATGTCCACAATTCCGCCTCGGATTGCAAACTGACCGGGGAGATTTACTACATCTACTCTGCTGTAACCCATTTCAGAAAGCTTTGAGGCAATATTTCCCGAATCGGTTACCCCACCGTAAGAAAAGGTCATACAAAGAGAATCAAAATCCTTTTTAGGCACGACAAAATGGAGAAGCGATTCTACCGACAAAATGGCATTCGCTCCCCCTGCCAGTGCACCAAGTGCCGCTGCACGTTTATTCTCCGCCTCATGGTTCGATGCTTCAACCTTATAGAGCAAAATTTCCTTTGGTGGAATATAAACACATTCATTATCACTGAAAAAACGCAGGTCGTCACAAAGTCTTCTTGCCTGAATTTCATTATGTGTAACGACAAACGCCTTTTTTCCCAGCTTTTCACATATAGAGTTAATAAGATGTGCCTTCTGGGCATCGGCACTTCCGCTTATCATTAAAGGGAAGCCGCCCCTTTGAGCCTCAGTAATAATTTTTTGAAACTGCTCTGAATTATCAAGCAAGCTGCTCAGTACATTCATATATCACAACACCTTATTGTTAAAGTTACTCATAGCCTCAGAAATACCCTGCTTCATAATTACGGCAAGTATGTCCTCTATCTTTTTTATTGCACGTGTCACGGCTATGCCGTCCTCTTCATTAAAGTGCCCTAAAACATGGTCAGCAAGGTCATGCTTGGGTGCACCTACTCCGAAGCGTACACGGGGAAATTCATCACTGCCTAAAAGATATATAATATTCTTCATTCCGTTGTGACCGCCGGCACTTCCCGATGGACGGATTCTGACCTTCCCTACTTCAAGAGTCACATCATCATACACAACTATTATATTCTCCGTAGGGATTTTATAGAATTGTGCCGCCTCCAAAACGCTCTGTCCGCTCAAATTCATAAAGGTCTGAGGCTTTAAAAGCACACATTTTTCACTGCCGATGAAGCCTTCGCCACAGACACCCTTAAACTTAATCTTTGTCATCTTAACACCGATTTGCTCTGCAAGGTAGTCAATAGCAATAAAGCCTACATTATGCCTTGTCTTTTCATATTCACGACCGGGATTTCCCAAACCTACTATCAAATGCATGGCTATACTCCTTTTTTGCATTCCACAATGCCGCCACGAGATTTCGGGGCGGCATTGTAAGTACTTTTATTATCTTCTTTTTTACAATGATTATGTAAAGAGAGGACTTACTGAAACGTCTTCGTAGATACGCTCAATAGCTTCTGCAAAAATAGGAGCTACGCTGAGTATCTTAGTCTTTTTCATAATCTTTTCGGGAGGAAGCTCGATTGTGTTAAGACAAACAAGTTCCTGAATGGGGCTTGCCTCAAGTCTTTCTATAGCAGGACCGCTGAGAACGGGATGTGTACAGCAAGCATATACCTCTGTAGCACCCTTATCTACAAGAGCCTGTGCAGCATGAACGATTGTTCCTGCGGTATCAATCATATCATCAACGAGGATAACCTTTTTGCCCTTAACTTCACCGATAATATTCATAACCTCGCTAACGTTGGGCTTGGGACGGCGTTTGTCAATGATTGCAATTGGAGCATTAAGCTTCTGTGCGAAGTTTCTTGCACGAGTAACGCTACCGAAATCGGGAGATACTACTACTATATCGTCCATATCGTCCTTGAACTTTTCAATGAAATACGGAGCCAAAATCGGCACACCGAGCAAATGATCCACGGGAATGTTGAAAAAGCCCTGAATCTGTGCGGCATGAAGATCCATTGTAAGAACTCTGTCTGCACCTGCTTCTGCAATAAGGTCTGCAACAAGCTTTGCACTGATCGGATCTCTTGCCTTTGCCTTTCTGTCCTGACGGGCATATCCGAAATAAGGCATTACGGCAGTAATTCTTCCTGCGGACGCTCTCTTAAACGCATCAATCATAATAAGCATTTCCATAAGATTGTCATTTACGGGAGCACTTGTAGACTGCACTACGAAAACGTCGCTTCCGCGGACTGTTTCGCCGATGTTTACAAAGATTTCTCCGTCAGAGAAAAGACCAACCTTGGACTCACCCAAAGTAAGATTGAGCTTTCCTGCGATTTCCGCTGCAAGTTTGGGATTTGAATTTGCCGCAAAAATCTTGATGTTTTTTCCGTGTGATATCATTTTGACATTCCTCCGTATATATAAATTATTTTTTTCTTCTGTCGTTCCAATTCTCTTTAACTACCTGGCGTGCACGTGCAATAGCAAGAGAATCCTTAGGTACTTCGTCAGTTATGGTTGAGCCTGCTGCAATATATGCACCCTCGTTTACCGTAACGGGTGAAACAAGATTGGAATTGCAGCCTATAAAGGCATTGTCCTTGATAACTGTTTTATACTTGTTTTTGCCATCGTAATTAACAACCACTGTACCGCAACCGAAATTAACCTTACTTCCTACCTCCGCGTCACCCACATAGGTAAGATGCGAAAGCTTAGTTCCATTTCCTATAACGGCTTTCTTTAGCTCAACAAAGTCACCGACCTTACACTCATCACCTATGCTGCAGCCCGGACGCACATATGCGTAGGGTCCCACATGGGTACGGCAGCCTATAGTGCTGTCGGTTACGGTGGAAATGTTGATATCCGTTTCATCACCGATAACAGCGTTTGTCAGCTTGCAGTTAGGACCGATATATACGTTTTTCCCGATGACGCACTTTCCCTCTATCAGAGTGCCGGGATAAATAACCGTGTCCGTACCAATAACTGCTTCATCGCATATATATGTATTGTCGGGATCGACAATCGTTACGCCGGAAAGCATATACTTTTCGTTAATTTTTCTACGCATAATTTTTTCAGCCACGGAAAGCTGCACACGGTCATTGATTCCCATGATTTCATCGCAATCGCCGACAATGTATGCACCTGCTTTTCCTCCGCCTCGGCAGATAATTTCCAGTGCGTCTGTAAGATAATACTCACCCTGTGCGTTATTATCGGTAATCCCTTCAAGAGCATTTAAAAGGCTTTTTGCCTTAAAGAAATACATTCCCGAATTAATTTCGGTAACCTTGAGTTCTTCTTCGTTTGCATCCTTATGCTCAACGATTTTCAGTACCGAGCCGTCCTCTTTTCTGATAATTCTTCCGTATCCGTACGGATTTGAAAAATCAGCAGTAAGAACGGTTACATCATTGTCCTGCCGGGTATGTGCACTCATTGCTTCACGAAGTGTTTGCTCTGAAATAAGGGGAGTATCACCTGTAAGCACGCAAACATGCTCGCTTTCTTCCAAAAACGCACGTGCCTGCATCACTGCATGACCTGTTCCCTTCTGCTCATGCTGGTACACGAAGGAGGCACGCTCACCCACTGCTTCTTTCACCATGTCGGCACAATGACCGACTACAACCTGTGCCCGCAGTGCACCTGCTGAGAGGGCACTGTCCAAAACACGGTTTACCATTTCCTTTCCGCATACCTTATGAACAACCTTCGACTTCATGCTCTTCATACGTTTACCTTCGCCTGCAGCGAGAATAAGCGCTGAAAATTCTGCCATCTATATCATCCCTTCTATGTCAAAGGAGATCCAATCCCATACAGGGTTCAAATCTCCGTTAAAGTCAAAAAGGCAAGCAAATAAGCCTGCCCGTCGTTTTGCATTACTCGGCTGTCTCTTCTGCTTCTGTGGCGAGAAAATCTTCATACTTTGCAAGAATGGCACTCTGAAGCTGTTCACGCATTTCTGAAGTAATCGGATGTACGATATCTCTGTATGTGCCGTCAGCTGACTTTCTGCTGGGCATTGCCGCAAAAAGCTTTTCTTTTCCTTCAATCACCTTGATGTCATGCACTACAAAGACATCATCGAAGGTAACAGAGACAACAGCCTTCATTTTTCCTTCCTGTGAAACTTTTCTCACCTTAATGTCTGTGATTTGCATACTTTTTCCCTCCGAAAATGAATTTTTTTAAGTTTTTTTCATTTTTCTATTGATTTTTTTCCCTAATATGTATAATATCAAATAATGAATGTTATTTCAACAAAAAAATTAAAATTTTTATGAATTTACTACTTTTATATAAAGGCGAGTGATTTTTTTGAGCAATATTACCATTAAAAAGGGTATGCACGTTCATTTAATAGGCATCGGCGGAGTAAGTATGTCGGGTATAGCCCAAATGCTCCTTAATGAGGGCTGCATTGTTTCGGGTTCCGACAGGTCCTCCTCTGCCCTCACCGAAAAACTGATTTCAATGGGAATTACTGTGTATGTAGGACACGACGCAGACAATATCCGTGGCTGTGACTTGGTGGTATACAGTGCTGCTATCGCTGAAAGTAATCCTGAGCGTGTCCGTGCAAAGGAATTGGGAATCACGCAGATAGACAGAGCACAGATGCTTGGCATCATTATGAAAGAGTATGATTGCCCTATTTGCATCAGCGGAACTCACGGAAAGACGACCACCTCCGGAATGCTTACCCATATTTTCATGGAGTGCGGCAAAAACCCTACAGTTACCGTAGGCGGAGAATTGGATATTATCCGCGGCAACGCACATATAGGCGGAAAAGAATACTTTATTGCGGAGGCGTGCGAATATCATCAGAGCTTTCTCAGGTTCTTTCCCAAGATATCGGTCATCACAAATATTGAGGCGGATCACCTTGATTATTTCCGTGATTTGGAGCATATTATAGATACCTTCAGATCACTTGCACTTCTCACGCCTGATGACGGAGCTCTTATAGTAAACGGTGAGGATAAAAATGTTCTCAAGGCAGTGTCAGGAATTGACCGCAAGATAATCACCTTCGGAATGCACGGTGATTTTGATTATACCATTGACAATATGACACATAACGGATATAACCACTATACCTTTACCGTTTGCAAAAAGGGGAATCCCGTCGGAAATATCCGTCTTTGCGTACCGGGTGTACACAACGTTTATGATGCACTGGCGGCTTTTGCAACGGCAGATTATTTGGGGCTTGACACGGAGAGTATATGCGACTGTCTTTACCGTTTCGGAGGTACACACCGTCGTTTTGAAACAAGGGGCATCATGGGCGGAATAATGGTTGTTGATGACTATGCTCATCACCCCACTGAAATAGCCGCTACGCTAAGTGCAGCACGGGACATGAAATACAACAACGTATGGTGTCTTTTCCAGCCCCACACATATACGAGAACCTACAATTTCTTTGATGATTTTGTAAAGGTTCTTTCCGAAAGCGGAGCAAATATTATAATAACGGATATTTATGCGGCACGTGAAGCGGATACAGGGCTTGTAAGTGCCCAGCAGCTTGCAAATGCCATTCCCAATGCCGTTTATAAAAAGACATTCCGTGAATCAGCAGAATTTATTAAGGCACAGGCAAAGCGTGGCGACATTGTAATTACAATGGGTGCGGGCGATGTTTATAAGGTCGGAGATATATTACTTTCCCACAATGAATAAATCGGTTACAAAAAAGGAAGTGTAAAAAAGCTAAGCTTTTTTACACTTCTTTTGTTCTAAAATATGCTTTTATATCCTCTGCATTTTTAAGGCTGATACCCTTTACTGCCGCCAAATCGTTTATTGAGGCGGTTTTTATTTTGCCTATGCTTTTAAAATGGGAAAGCAGGGCGATTCTTTTTTGCTTACCTATACCGTCAATCTTTTCAAGCTCGCTTTCTATGGTGTTCTTTCGGTGGAGGCTTCTGTGATACTCGATTGCGAAGCGGTGAACCTCCTCCTGAATATTCGCCACAAGGTTAAAAACAGAGCTGACGGGGTTAAGATATACCTCCCCCTGCTCTCCTAAAAGTGCACGGGTGCGATGATTATCGTCCTTAACCATGCCGAAAACGGGAATGTCAATTCCCATTTCATCAAAAAGGGATTTAATCGCATTAAGCTGTCCCACTCCTCCGTCAAGCAGTATCAAATCGGGGAGCTTACTGAATTTCCCGTCCCCCTTACGCTCTTCATGGGTAAATCGGCGGAAAAGCACCTCCCTGAGTGATGCGGTATCATTTGCACCCTCCACGGTCTTTATTTTAAAACGGCGGTACTCTTTTCTCGCACTCTTTCCGTTTTCAAACACAATCATTGATGCAACACTGTCACTTCCCGATATATGTGAAATATCATATGATTCAATGCGGTCGGGAATCACTTCAAGCCCTAAAAGCTCGGATAATGAAGTAACTGACTGCTGACGAAGCTTTTCCTTGACCTGCACGGTCTTATAATTCTCAATATTTTTAAGTGCATTATTATATGCCATGTCCACCGTTTTTTTATTGCCTCCACGAACGGGAACTTTTATATGGGTACGCTTGCCGCGTTTCTCTGTAAGGTACGCCTCCACAGCCTCTAAATCATCAATATAATGAGAAAGGAGCAGGGTTTCGGGAATGTAATTGTCACGGCTGTAAAAGTGCGGCACAAATTCCGTCAAAAGCTGACGGGGCTCCTGATTCAGTGAGCTTGACAAATCAAAGCTGTCCTGCCCGATAAGCCTTCCGCCACGGATATAGAACACCTCTGCTGAAGAAAGGGAATCCTCTGATGCGACTGCGATTACATCTACATCGCCTGTGCTGTCGGTAATAGCCTTTTGCTTTTCTCCAAGCTTTCTTACCGATGCGGCTCTGTCACGCAAAAGGGCGGCACGCTCAAATTCAAGGTTTCGGGAAGCCTCCTGCATTTCTTCTTCCAAAGCAGTAACTACCTCCTCGTCCTTTCCTTCGAGAAAGCCTATTATGCTTTTAAATATTTTTTTATATTCAGATGAGGATATATTCCCCTGACAGATGCCTGAGCATCGCCCCATTGAATAGTAAAGACACGGACGTTCCTTTTTTAAATCACGGGGAAACTGCTTTCTGCAATGCGGCAAAAGAAAAATATTTTTTAAAAGCTCCATCGTTTCCTTAATGGAATATCCGCTTGGATACGGTCCAAAATATTTTGCCCCGTCATTTTCAATTCTGCGTACAAAAAGCATGCGTGGGTATTCCTCGTTCATTGTTATTTTGATGTAGGGGTAGTGCTTATCATCTTTAAGCAGAATATTGTAGCGTGGCTTGTTCTCCTTGATAAGATTCGATTCAAGAACAAGTGCTTCCATTTCGCTGTCACAGATGATATAATCAAGGTCGTGTATTTTAGATACCATCACCTGCGTCTTAGGGCTGTGATTAGCCCCTTTCTGAAAATATTGGCGAACACGGTTACGAAGAATTTTTGCCTTTCCCACATAGATAATTCTTCCTCCTGCATCCTTCATCATATAGACACCGGGCTTTTGGGGCAATTTATCAAGTTTTTCTTTTATAATATCGTTCATAATTATTTCTCCAAAGCCAAAGAGGCAGTCCCCCGACCGCCTCCCATTTTTCAAAGCAAACTCATTGCTATATTAACATAAATTATCAGTGACAGGGCATCTATAATTGTGGTAATAAACGGACTTGCCATTACTGCCGGATCAAATCCGATTTTGCTTGCAACCATAGGAAGCACACAGCCCACAGCTTTTGCCGCAGTAACCGTCGAAAGAAGTGTAAGGCAGATTACCGCTGCCACCACCGCACTTTGTCCGCTGACAAAAATAAGAAACAGAAAATTAAGGAGTGCAAGCGTGATTCCGCAAAGAAGAGCTACTCGAACTTCTTTCCACACAACCCTGAGCACGTCTGAAAACTCTATTTCACCTATTGAAAGCCCTCGGATTACGGTAACGGAAGCCTGACTTCCGCAGTTACCGCCTGTAGCCATAAGCATGGGAATACTGGCAATAAGCACGGGAAATCCCGTCAGAGCATTTTCATAATAGGAGATAATACCCCCCGTAAAGGTTGCGGAAAACATAAGTATAAGAAGCCATGGGATACGGCTTTTGAATATTTCCAAAGCCCCCGTTTTAAGATATGGCTTTTCAAGAGGGGTGATAGCACCCATTTTTTCAATATCTTCCGTGGTTTCCTCCTGCAAAACGTCAATTACGTCGTCAATCGTCACAATACCCACAAGGCGGTTTTCCTCATCTACAACGGGCATTGCGGAAAAGTCATATTTCACAAAATCGAGTGAAACCTTTTCCCTGTCATCGGTAGTAAGGGCAGAAATAACGTCCTCGGTCATAATATCCTGCATAATTTCCGTTTCCTCGGCAAGAAGAAGTGTACGTACAGTAACTATACCGATAAGCTTTCGGTTATTATCCGTTACATAGCAGGTGTTGATGGTTTCTTTATCCACGCCCGTTCTTCTTATCCGTTTTATGGCGTCCTCCACCGTCATATCAGGTCTGAGGCTGACATACTCGGTAGTCATGATGCTTCCTGCACTGTCCTCAGGATATTTTAAAATTTCATTTATAAGCTTTCTTTTTTCGGGGTCTGCCTGCCTTAATATTCTTTTAACAACGCTTGCAGGCATTTCTTCAACAAGGTCAACAGCATCATCAACATACAGCTCGTCAACCACTTCTTTAAGCTCACTGTCACTGAAGCTTTGAATTAAAAGCTCCTTTTTGTCCTCCTCCATTTGAGAAAAGGTTTCCGCTGCAAGCTCCTTGGGAAGCAAGCGGAATAACAGCGGCACTTGTTCTTTAGTGCAGTCACCCAGCACTGCCGCAATGTCGGCAGCGTGCATTGTTTCCATAGCATCACGGACGGAGGAGTATTTCTTTCCCCGGATAAGCGACACAAGCATTTCGCTGAGAACTGCATCTCTGCTTTCTGACATAAAAATCCCTCATTTCATTAAATTATCACATTATGAGGGACAAAGAGTGCCTATAACTGCGAAAAATGGACGCAGTCAGGCATACTTCGTCCTATTTTACTACTTCCTCCTGCGTCCATTCTTCTCACCTCTTTTTTAATAACATTAAACTCATTTTATAATTTTTTCAAAAGGCCCGATACGCCACTATCATTTTGCGTCGTCTCAACCGGCAACTACGCCCCCAATAATCTCTCCAACTGTGCCACCGGCATTACCACCGGCATCGCCGCCGCTACCGCCAATAACCTCTTCTTCTGCATAATCTCCGCCGGTAAAATCAAAATCCTGTGATAAAGACTCTGTTATCGGAATCGGCTTTAAAAGGCTGTTCCAAAGCATCAATTTTGCCGTTCCCTTCTTAAGAAAACTCGAGATAAAACTTAAACCTTCCGTGCTTGGCTTTGAGATAAGCTTCAAAAATTTTCCGTTTTCATCATAAATCGCCAAGATAATTGTTGCATTTGTTATTTTTTCACAGTTAATAAGATGAGCCGTTATTTCAGAATCCGAAAATTCAGCAAAAGTAATCATCGGACGGCCGTCATAATTATAATATTTTTTTGCTCCGGCAAGAACCTTATCACTGCCTTTTTCAATTTTCTGCCATTGCTCGTTGCTTCCTTTGTATAAGACAACCTTAAGATTTGTGTTTGTAAACACATTTTTCCCAATCGTCTCCACGCTTACAGGCAGAGTTATATCCACCAAATTCATGCAAAGATTAAACGCACTATCTCCTATGGATATAACCTTATCCGGAATTTCTACACTTGTCAAATTCGTACAATGATTAAATGCACTGCTTCCAATTGTTTCGAGGTTTTCGGGCAATTCTATCTCAGTCAGGTCACACCCACCAAACGCACCGCTGCCAATCTCAGTCACACTGTCCGGAATCTCTATACTCGTAAAAGAACAATTACCAAACGCACTGCTGCCGATTATTCTTACTTTATCAGGAATATTAACACTTGACAAGGCTTTGCACTCATTAAATATTCCCCACGGAATTGCAGTAATGCTACCGGGCAATCTTGCCTCCTTAAGTCCATAGCATTGCCAGAAATGCAGACTTCCTTCAAGTTTTTCCACATTATCCGGAATATAAACAGCCTCGAGAGCTGTACACTTCGAGAACGCACCACCATTTATTATTTTTACACTTTCGGGAATGGTTACACCTGCGAGAATATCATTTCCCGAAAAGGCACTTGTGCCTATAACCTCAACCGTGTCCGGAATCAGATAATTTAAATCAGCCTTGCCTGCCGGATACTGTATAAGCACTGTTTGAGCCTTATCAAAAAGCACTCCGTCAACAGCCGAATAACTGCCGTTATTCTCATCTACTGTTATCTGTGTTAAAGAATCACATCTTACAAATGCCTCTCGACCAATCGAAGATACATTTTTCGGAATGTTTGCTTTTTCAAGGGCTGAATGTTCAAAAGCAGATTCTTCTATGCTTATCGTACTCTCGGGAATTGTGATATCAGTCAGATAAATACTCCCGAAAAAGGCGTATTCTCCTATAGTTTTAAGTCCATGTGGTAATGATATATTTGTTATATGCGGTGTCCAACCGCTTACGTCAACTCTACCTTCAACCATATTCATATGAGGATAAAAAAGATATGACGGTATCCGCGACACTTCATCATCAAAAAAGACCTGAACCCCCTGACTTTCGTCACCTGCTTTTTTGAATACATAGTTATTTGAATCTAAATCCTCGGTACGAGCAGAATTCCAATACAGTGTTTCAAGTGCAGTGCAATCGGCAAATGCATAATCCCCGATTGTAGTAACATTTTCTCCAACAGTAATGGTTTTAATGGCAGTGCATCCGCAAAACGCATAACCTTCGATAGATGTGACGTTGTTTGGTATATATACACTTGTTATATTGTCACAGTCCTTAAATGCAGAGCCACCGATTTCTTCAAGAGTTTCAGGGATAGTTATGCTGTCCATTGCACAACCTCCAAAAGCTCCTGTGCCTAATTTCTCCAGATTTGGAGGAAGCTGTACGTCATTAAGTGCTGAGCAATTCCAAAAAGCATAGGCTCCAATGCTTTTTACACTATCAGGTATGACTGCTTTTTTAAGGTTTTCAAATCCATCAAAGGCATAGTTGCAAATTTCACTTATACCGTCCTCAATTACAACCTCTGTAACAGTTGATTCGCACAACGTTGGTATATTTATTTCAATCATTGCACCCGAGCCGCTTATGCTGAGGCGTCCGTTTTCTAAGCTCCATTCGATATCATTGCCGCAACTTCCATTAGCCGCTGAGCTTGCCATCACAGGAAGCACAGCAACCAGCCATAACAATGCTACAATTCCTGAAATCAGTTTTTTTCTCATAACGCTTTTCCTCTTATCTTTGTATAAAGAATAAATAATACCCGTATGTTTTATTTTATCATAAATTTTCCTTTTTTACAAACAGTTTATTCATTTTTTCGGAAATTCGTTTTTTTCTTTCAAGAGTTTCCTTTTCATCAATGCGAAACAGTCCGTTTTCTTCCGTTAATACGTCCCCTCTCTCAGCATTGGGCAAAAGCTCTCTTTTTACGTCAATACTTCCGCCTGTTTCCCGTTCAAGAACAACAAAATTTTCCTCAATCCTGTCTACAATATATCTTTTCATAAAATTCACCTTGTATGCTCTGCAAAGGTTTCACTGAATATATGACTTCCGTCATTCTTCTGTGTATCTGTGTGATAATACAAATAATTATGCTCCTCCGGCTCCATAGCCGCTTCTATGGAACTAATGCCGGGATTACATATTGCACCAACGGGAAGCCCCTGATATTTATAGGTGTTATACGGGGAATCAACCTCTAAATCCTTGTAAAGAACTCTGTCTACATCATACATACCCTCGGAAATTGCATATACTACCGAGGCATCAATCTGAAGAAGCATTCCCTTATCAATTCTGTTTTGTATAACGCCTGAAATAACCCTGCGTTCACCTGAAAGCTTTGCCTCTCTTTCAATAAGCGAGGCACGGATAACCACTTCGTTCATTGTCATATTCGCAGGCTTTTTGCTCTTTATTTTATCATACTGCTTTTCAAATTCGCCTAAAAGTGTATCTATAACAACATAGGCATCAGCATCTGTATCAAAATAGTGGGTGCTTGGGAATAAATACCCTTCAAGCTTGTAACGAACGCCCTGTTTTTCGGGAATATCCTCTATAAAGCCGTAATTAAAGTCTTCCTCTTTTAAAACCTTTAAAAATTCTTCCTTGGTACAAAGCTTCTTTCTTTCACACTCTGCGGCAATTTTCTCTGCACTCCACCCTTCGGGAACAGTAAGCTTGATGCTTTCAGCCAACGCTGCAGGCTTTGAAAGGGTACGCAGAATATCATCAAGGCACATTTCCTTGTAAAGTGTATAAACACCGTAATTAAGCTTGCCACGGTATGGAGAAGTATACATCTTTATACGAAAAGAAAGCTCATAATTAATTACGCCATTTTCCTTGAGAATACTCGCTATTTGCTTTTCCGAAGCACCCATGGGAATTTCAACCGCAACGGAAATGTCGGAAGAGTTATCCCGTATATATTCCATATATACGGGGAGGGTAATTATAGCAAGCGTTGCAACAACAAGTAAAACCGCTATCGAAAAAATTTTTGAAATGAAACTTTTCTTTTTTCTGCTCATTTGTAATCTTCTCCTTTGAAGTATTATATTGCAAAAAACCCGTAAAGACTTATGCTTCACGGGTTTGAGAATTGCCTGCAAATTTTTCAGCGATAAACATTACATTTGAAATTTCGTCCAGGCTGGCTTTAAGCTGAGGGTGCATTTCCTCATTATAGGAAACACCTGCAATTATACTACCCTCTGAAGAAATTCTTTCCTTGCTAAGCAAAACACAACCGATGGGACTGCCGTGGCGTCTTTGGTAACGCTGCATCATACTTTCCACATCTTCTGCTATGACCTGCCCCTCGGAATATCCGCCAAATCCGAAGGATTCTGAATAATATGCAATACCATCAACGAGCTTGTAAATTACAAGAGCGTGACCTGCACCCGGATAACGTGCACTGTAGCCCGACTGTATGGGGAAAGTGAGGACAATATTGCCAAGATCATCTCCGTAGTTATCCGTAAGCTTCTCTAAGCAGTCGCCGCCGCTTTCACGATATACATAATATCCTCCGCTTGTTACGGCTACATTTTCAAAATTTGAATACCACTGATTTCCGTTTCCGTGAAAATCAAACTTATTATCAAATATACCCATTGCTCTGAGCTGACATCTTACATAAGTGCCGCAATAGCCGCTGAAGCTGCGATTTCCAAAATATGAACGTGCCCTTTGATAAATTACGCTTCCATAACTTTCAAGTTCGGTGGGAACACTATAATTTTCTGAGTGTACAGGACTAATTGCCATAAGCAGCATAAGTACTGTTAACGCTATAGTCTTACATCTTTTTATTACAAACATACTTGCTCTCCATACAAAATATTAGGCTGCTGTTTCCAACAACTTCCTGTATTCTAACACATTTTTGTAACAATTGCAAGTATTTTTGTAATATTTTTTAATTTTTCTTAATACTTTTTTAACATTTCGTATTATTTATTAAACTGCAACATTCTTTTCAAACCACTCAATCATTTCGTCATACATCGGGACATCACAGTTAATGCCGTCTCTGAGCCTGTATATTTCCTCAACAAGAGCCTTCACTTCGTTTATAGGCTGTTCAATATATATCTTGTCATGCTTTGTCGAGGTATGCTTCTGTTTGTCAAGAAGAAGCTCCTCGTACATTTTTTCACCGGGACGAAGCCCTGAAAATTCAATCTTAATATCAACATCGGGCACATAACCGCTAAGCTCAATAAGATTTTTTGCCAAATCAACAATTTTTACAGGCTCACCCATATCAAGGATAAATATTTCGCCGCCCTCTGCAAAGGCACCTGCCTGCATTACAAGCTGTGCCGCTTCGGGAATGGTCATAAAGAAACGATTTATCTCAGGGTGGGTTACGGTAACGGGGCCGCCCTCGCTGATTTGCTTTTTGAAAAGAGGAATAACACTGCCGTTACTTCCGAGGACATTACCGAATCTTACTGCGGTAAAAATCGTCTTTTTGCCTTCTTTTTTCTGATTAAGGGCAAAACGCTGCATAATCATTTCCGCTATACGCTTACTTGTTCCCATAATATTTGTGGGGTTTACTGCCTTATCCGTAGAAATAAGAACGAATCTTTCAACATTGAACCTTTCACACGCAGATGCAACATTATATGTTCCGTAGATATTATTCTTGATTGCCTCATTGGGGCTGTCCTCCATAAGAGGAACATGCTTATGAGCCGCCGCATGGAAAACAACCTTGGGTTTATAAGTGCCGAAAACCTCGTTAAGCCTTGCTTCGTCACGGACACTGCCTATAAGCACATCAAACTTGAGTTCGGGATATTTTTTTCTAAGCTCCATTTGAAGCTCGTATGCATTATTCTCATATATATCAAAAATAATAAGGTGCTTAGGATTAAATTTTGCTATCTGACGGCAAAGCTCGCTTCCGATACTTCCGCCGCCGCCTGTTACGATAACGGTTTTCTGCTCTATGTATCCGAAAATATCCTTTCCGTCTACTATTTCTTCATTTCTTCCCAGAAGCTCCTGCGTAGTCACCTCTCGAATCTGCCCTATGCTTGCTCTTCCGCTTGCCAGTTCAAAAAGCGAAGGCACAGTGGAGGTTTTAAGGCCTGTTTCCCTGCATATACGCATGATGTCTTTATGCTCATCGGCTTTACCCGAAGGAATTGCAATAATTATTTCCTGTACTCTATATTCCCTTGCAGCGGAAACAATTTTATTTCTTCCTCCCACAACAGGTACTTCCGCAACGAGCATACCATGCTTTCTTTCGTCATCATCAATGGCAACAACGGCACGCATTTTTGTATCACGACGCATGCTCCTTATCAGTGCACTGCCCGTATCCCCTGCACCGATAATCATTACACGGGACTTATTTGAATTTTCCCGATGTTCACGCCTGCTTACGCCGTAAATTCTTACCATTCTGCCCAAGAATCTCGCAATTGTGAATCCAAAAGCACATATCAGAGATATCAAAATATAGTCGGAGAAGGTAAATAATGTTTCATACATAACTATTATATTACAAAGTGCATATGTAAGGAGATTTGCCGCAAAGATGCCCATATACATTATTATGTACTCACGATATTCCGCATATCGCCAGGAGGTTGCATAGCTTCCCGAAAGTCCCAGCACGGAATATGTGGCAAGGCACAAAACTATAAGCTCTTTATACTTCCCCAAGTAAAATTCTATGGGATTGGTTTTTAAGGAATTAAGCCTGAGAACATGTGCAAGCCATGCCGCCAATATAAGAACTATGGTATCGCACAACACAAGCATGAAAACCCTTCTGAAATTATTCATTTGCAGCGGTTTCGTATATCTTTTCTTCAGCATAATTATTCTCCTATACATTAAGCATTCCTTTTCATTTTACCCTATTTTAGCAGAAATGTCAATAAAAAGGCTACGGCAAAATGAACTTTTGTTCATTTTGCCATAGTCTTTGTAAAACCTTTATACTCTTGGAGTTACTCCGATTTTATTGAAGTTTGTAATAATTTTGTCAATGTGCTGCTGAATTTCTTCCATAGAAAGAGTTCTTTCATTGGAGGAGAACGCAAATCTCAGCGTTAT
Source organism: Clostridia bacterium (assembly GCA_045545055.1). GTDB lineage: Bacteria > Bacillota > Clostridia > UMGS1883 > UMGS1883 > UMGS1883. The sequence goes on from JAZQAB010000059.1 coordinate 18,720, forward strand.
TGACAGCTCTCCCTCAAGCTCATAGGTATCTACGAGTTTCACGCCGTCAAGCTCGGGAATTTCTTCGTTTTCCCATGCAGCGGCAATTTCCTCATATTTCTTGCCGTTTGTCACAATGGAAAGGTCGTAGTCAACTCCGGGGAACTTTGAAGGTTCGTTAAACTTAAGGGGCATTGCCTTTGCATTCTCAAAATCCGCCATGTCGATTTCAATACATACAACTGCGGCATTCTTATCAAGCTTTTTAAGATTTGAGGGGTGCAGAGTGCAAAGAACACCTATTTTCTGACCGTTTACGGAAATTTCGGAGGTATTCTTTGGATGCTGCCAGTTATATATAGGTGCTATCCTTGTAAACTGCGGCTCGCTATGACGAAGCTGCATGGTAATATATCTGATAATTTCCACAGCTTTAAAATAAAGCTCTTTTTCACTTGCAGTTTTGTCAAAAAGGGTGATACCCAGTCTCTGTCTTTCATCGCAGATATTTTCCGCAGTTACCCCGTCTACCACTCGACCTATTTCAAAAAGTCCATATGAGGGTGCATACTGCTTATTCTCATATGCAAATGTAAGGAGTGTGGGAAGCATACTCTTACGAATTGTGCCGTTTTCCGGAGTTGCAATGTTAAGAATAGTAACATTTTCGGGAACATCTATACCCAGCTTCTTATACTTATTTCCGTCGCACCAGATATAAGAATGAACCTCATTCATCATATAACGCTGAACTAAAATATCCTTAATAAGCTCGCTGTCACGATGCATCACTGTTTCTCTTACGGGAGAAAGTGCACTCTTTGTTGTGGTGATTTCAAAGTTATCATATCCGTAAATACGTGTAATTTCCTCGATAACATCAGCCTTGATTGTAACGTCCTTTGTAGCTCGCCAGCTAGGAACGGTTACGCTGAACTCCTCCCCATTAAGCTTTGCATTAAAGCCCAAAAGATTAAGAGTGGAAAGTATTTGCTCATCGGGTATATCAATACCTGTGTATCTGTCAACATATGCCTTTGTAAATGAAAGGCTTATTTCATCATACTTTTTGGTATATTCGTCCGTTATGCAGGAGGACACCTTCGCATCGGGGTCAATTTCGAGAAGGAGACTCAGGAATCTCTTGATTGCGGTAATTGTAATCTCAGGGTCGAGAATTTTCTCGTAACGCATACTTGCATCGGTACGAAGTCCCAATCTTGAAGACGATTTACGAACGCTTACACCGTCAAAGTTTGCACTTTCAAGAACTACAGAGGTAGTGCCGTCCACGATTTCCGAATCAAGACCGCCCATAATACCTGCAATGGCAACGGGTGTATCATTATTGTAGATAAGAAGCGTATCGGTGTCAATGTCACGCTCAACGTTGTCAAGAGTTGTAAACTTCATTGCCTTATCGGGAGTTCCAACCTTGATTGAATCAATCTTTCTTGCATCAAATGCATGTGTGGGCTGTCCAAGCTCCAGCATGATATAATTGGTAAGGTCAGCAAGAAGGTTAATCCCACGCATACCGCAATAGTAAAGGCGGATACGCATATTCATGGGACTTACGCTTTCTTTTATGCCGGATACCTCGATACACGAATATCTGTAAACAAGGTCTTCTCTTGTAACCTTTACGGGGATTTTTTTATCACCGTCATACACAGGCTCTGTAAGAGAGAGTGGCTTTAGAGGCTTTTTGGTAAGTGCGGCAAATTCACGTGCTATGCCGTAATGTCCCCAAAGGTCGGGACGGTTTGTGAGGGATTTGTTATCAACCTCGAAAACCACGTCGTCAATATCAAAAATTTCTTTAAGGTCTGTTCCGTTTTTAAACGAGGAATCAAGCTCCATGATTCCGCTGTTTTCATCACTCAGCCCAAGCTCCGCTTCGCTGCAGCACATACCCTCGGAAACATAGCCTGCCACTTCCCTTTTTGCAATCTCAAGTCCGGGAACGCTGCCCCCAACCTTTGCAAAAGCCACCTTAAGACCAAGCCTTGCATTGGGTGCACCGCATACGCAGTCATAAATTCTGTCTCCGCCGTCTACTTTAAGGATATGGAGCTTTTTGGAATTGGGGTGTGCTTCAAAGGAAACAATTTCACCAACAACTACATTCTTTACTTCCTCACCCTTTATATAAATATCCTCAACCTCTGCGGTGGAAAGAGTAAACTTCATAATAAGCTTCTGAAGATCCTCACCCGTAAGGTCAACATATTCTTTTATCCAATTCATTGAAACAAGCATTATAGTCCCCCCTTATTCATTCTTAAACTGGGAAAGTGCTTTAAGACTTCCGCTGTTAAATGTTCTGATATCTTTTACTCCGTACTTCATCATTGCAAGTCTTGTAAGACCCAATCCGAAAGCAAAGCCTGTGTATTCCTCAGGGTCAATTCCTCCGTGAGAAAGAACATTAGGGTGAATCATGCCGCAGGGACAAAGCTCAAGCCAGCCGGAATTTTTACATGAGGGACAACCGTCGCCTCCGCAGATAAGGCACTTGATATCAAGCTCAAAGCCCGGCTCCACAAAGGGGAAAAATCCGGGACGAAGACGTACAGTCACGTCCTTTTGGAACACCTCGGAAAGCATTGTCTTCATAAAATAGATAAGGTTTGAAATAGATATATCCTTATCAATCATAATACCCTCCATCTGGAAGAAGGTGTTTTCATGGCTGGCATCGGTTGATTCATTACGGAAGCATCTGCCGGGGAAAATCGCACGAAGCGGTGCTCCGTATTTTTTCATAATGGCGTTCTGTGCCGCAGATGTATGAGTTTTTAAAAGCTGATTTTCCGTACTTAAATAATAGGTGTCCTGCATATCTCGTGCGGGGTGATGCTTGGGAATATTATGTGCCTCAAAGCAATGATAATCGTCAACAATTTCAGAATAGTTTTCAATTGAAAAGCCCATAGAAGTGAATATTCTTTCAAGGTCACGCTGAACCAGCGTAATGGGATGATAAGAACCTGTCTTAATCTCATACGGCAGAGATTCATCATACTGCTCGGCACTATCAATGATTTTCTGCTGTTCAGCCTCCAAGATTGCTGTTCTTTTCTCGGAAATGGTCTGCTCAATTTCCTGTTTAAGAACATTGACAATTCTGCCAAACTCCTTCTTTTCTTCATTGGGAACATTCTTAAGCTCGCTCATCAGAGAAGCCACAAGACCTTTTTTTCCCAAGAATTCAACCCTTAATTCCTCAACCTGCTGGGAAGAAGAAACAGAGCTTAATTTTTCGTTAAACAGTGCTTTGATTTCATTTACCTTACTGTTCATACGAATACCTCCTTAGATTTATGTAAAAATTTTAATTAAAAACGATTATGTAACAACCTTAAAAACAAAAATACCCTCACCCCACAAAGGGACGAGAGTTCTCGCGGTACCACCCTTATTCAAAGCAATAAGCCTTGCACTTTTACACCTTTACGCAGTGTCACGTTCTGCTTAACGCAATAGCTTTTCGCAGAAGGCTCCTGTGCTGAAATTCAGACCTGCACACAACGGGAAAGCTTACAGCCCGATGACTCTCCCTCTCTTTGAAGTGCTATGCAACTCCTACTTACACACATTCATCACCACTATCTGTTATGATAACACATTCCACTAAGGTTTGTCAACATAAAATTGTTGCCAATTGAAAATTGAAATTTTCCTTGATTTTTCATTATAACAGGTGTATAATTTCCGCTTGTGAGGTGTAATTTTATGGACAACAGTTGGATAATATTTGTAATTATATACGGGCTTTTAAAAGGCTCCAGAGAAGGCATGAAGAAAGCGGCTATGAAGAAAAGCAGTTCAAATGAAATTCTGTTTTTTTACACGCTCATCGGCTTTATACTTGTGCTTCCAAGTGCAAAAGAAGCTTTTTATACTGCACCGATATTTATATTTTATTCCTTTGTAAAGGCACTTGTGGTATGCACGGCATGGCTTTTTGCCTTTAAGGCACTCAAAAAAATGTCGGTCAGCCTTTACGGGATTATGGACCTTTCGAGAATGGTTTTTTCCATGCTTTTGGGAGTGCTTGTTTTGGGAGAAGCCTTTACCCTCAGAAAAGGAATCGGTATGTCTCTCGTTCTTTTGGGACTCTTCCTTGTCAACATGAAAAAAAGCACCGAAAACAGCAAAATGACCTTTTCGATACTTATTGCCGCACTTTTAAACTGTTTTCTCAACTCCGTATCGGGCACTATGGATAAAATTCTGATGAGGGATATGACCTCCTCTGAGCTTCAGTTCTGGTTTATGTTCTTCCCCGCTGTTATATATGGAGCGATTCTTCTTATACATAAGGAAAAGGTTTCGGTTAAATGCCTTAAAAACAATTTCTGGATTCCCCTTTTAAGCCTGTCACTGATTGTCGGGGACAAGCTTCTTTTTGAAGCGAATGCAAATCCGGAGAGTCAGGTAACGCTGATGACTATAATAAAACAATCCTCAGTTCTTGTAACGGTGCTTACCGGCTGGCTTGTGTACAAGGAAAAAAATATCCCGTACAAGCTGATGTGTACGGGAATAGTGCTAAGCGGTATTTTTGTGGCACTACTATAGTAGGGTTGTTAGTTTATAGCTTTATCCTGCCATTTACCGCGTGCATAGGATATAGCGGTAATTATTGCCCCCATAACCCATGTGACTACAAGAGATATTTGTATACATTCCTTTGCTCCTATGGGCATGGAGGGGGTGCGTGTTAAATAAGATATTCCGTAAGCGAGAGGAACTCGCATACCAATTGTGGTAATAAGGGAAATCCACATAGGGGTAACGGTATCGCCTGCTCCTCGCATAACGCCCGAAAGACTCTGAGTAATTGCCATCGCAATATATCCTACAGCTAATATTTTCATCAATTTATAGCTCATATCAACAAGCTCAGGCGTCTCGGTGAATATTCCCATAAGCAGTTTTCCGAAAAGAAGTATTGCCAGTGTAATAAGTGCTGAACAGGTTGCCGCCATAAGAGTTCCCTGCTTTGCACCTTTACTTACCCTATCATATCTTCCTGCACCTACGTTTTGACCTGCATAGGTACTCATAACCGCACCAAAAGAAATATTAGGCATCATGGCAAAGCCGTCAACACGCATAACCACAACGTTTGCGGCAATAAAAAGCTCCCCGAACTGATTGGTAAGGGACTGCACAACAATCATTGCCGATGCCATTATTGCCTGAGTGATACCTGACGGAAGTCCCAGCTTTACAAGAGTGCGTACATAGAATGATTTTGGCTTCAGATACTTTTTCCCGAAGTCAAAATCATTTTTCATTTTAGAAATTTTACGAAGGCACAAAAGTGAGGAAACGACCTGTGCAATAACCGTTGCCAGTGCAACACCTGCAACCTCCATGCCGAGACCTGCCACAAAATATATATCAAGAATGATGTTTATAACCGTTGCCACAAGAAGATATATAAGTGCCGAAACGCTGTCGCCCATACCTCTTATGATACCGCTGAGGATATTATAAAATGCCATGCCGGCTACTCCCAGAATAGAAATAGTAAGATAACCTTCACACCACTCAAATATTGCCTTAGGAGTATTAAGAAGCTTTAGCAACGGTCTTATAAGCGGAGTCGCCGCTATCATAAGAAAAATGCAGGCTATTGCCGTTACGGTGATGCTTGTCCCAATTGAATGAGAAAGCTTCTCCCTGCTTTTTGCCCCGTAGAACTGAGCTACCATTATATTAGCACCAACAGATATGCCTATAAAAAGCACCAGAAGCATATTAAGGACGGGAAGTGCACTTCCTACTGCGGCAAGGGCATTATCTCCCACATACCGCCCCACCACAATGCTGTCAACAGTGCTGTAAAGCTGCTGGGCAATATTTCCTATTAACATGGGAATTGCAAAATTAAGAATGCTTCTCCACGGACTTCCCACTGTCATATCCGTAGGAGCAAATAGTTTTTTAAACATAAAAATACCTCGTCATAAATTTTCCGAAAAACATTATAATACACCTTCGTGTGTTTATCAATATAATTTTCAGAAAATTCATTTTTTTCTGTATTCAGCCAAAGCCTGTGAAAGAGCTTTTTCCTTAGAAACTCCGGCAAGTCTTAATTTATGAGTATAATCAAGCAATTTTGAAAAGCCCTCTTTGGGCACTATTCCCTTTTTAATTAAATCCTCCCCCGTTACATAGGGACGGGACATATATTCTTCAAATATAAGAAGCCGTTCTCGTAAAAAAGCCTCTGTTTCCTCACAAGGCTTTTGCGGAATTTTCCCCATAGTGTCGCACAAAGCCAGCAATATCAAATCATTTGGAGATATCGCCTCGTCAAAGAGCTTGTTTGTGGCTTTTATTGAGGATTTATCCGCTGCAAAGGCATTGGGCTTCATGTGCAGACGTGTCATATTAAGGACATAACGCATAAGTGCATTTTCCCCTGTCAGCCTTTTCACAAAGCTTTTCACCGCCAAAAGACCGCACACCTCATGTCCGTAAGCATGATAATTCCCTTTTATAAATTCAGTGCAGGAGGCTTTCCCAAAATCATGAACTAATGCCGAAAGCATAAAATACAGCGGTTTTTCAGCCTTGTCACGCTTTTTTGCGGCTTCGTCAAGCACCAGCATTGTATGCTTCCATACATCTCCCTCCTGATGATGATGCGTATGTTGAGGAACTCCAATCAGATTTTCCGTTTCACCAAACCATACCGACAGATGCTCCATCTTTCGCAGCTCTTCAAAAAACACGGAGGGCTTGGGGGATTTTAAAAGTGCCTTTTTCATTTCATCAAAAACACGCTCGGAGGAAAGTGATGAAAGCTCTGTATCTCTGCAAAGCCTATAGGTTTCCTCCGCTATTTCAAAGCCAAAGCGTGCAGCGAACTGTGCTCCGCGTAAAACTCTCAAGGGGTCTTCACCGAAAGCCTCGTCATTTACGTGACGAAGTACGCCTGCCTTTAAATCCTTCATTCCTCCGAAATAGTCGATAATTTCCCCCGTAACAACATTCTGCATAATTGCATTAACTGTAAAATCACGGCGGCTTGCCGCTTTTTTTGTGCCGATAAAAGGGTCTATATCAATTCTGAAATCTCGGTGTCCCCTGCCTGTAGCCGTTTCCCTTCGGGGCATGGCAATATCAATATTAAAATGACAAAGGGTGTACACTCCAAAGCTTTTACCTATTTCCTTACGTGTTCCCATGGTATCCAAAATTTTCTCCAACACTTTGGGGGTTATGCCGTGCACTTCGATATCAATATCTTTATTTTCTGCACCTCGCAATTTGTCACGGACATAGCCGCCCACAAAATATGCCGTGCCGCCGTTTTCTCCTATTTTTACGGCTATTTTTTTCGCCATGGCGACATTTCTTTCCTCTGCCACTAAAGCACCACCTCTCAGGAAATTATATCGGTAAGGTGTTCTATTCAAATGTAACGGTGCCCGGAGCGATTATGTTTATTACAGTTTTTCCAGAGTTTATTCTAAGCTCTGTTCCGTCTGTTTTCTTATAAAAAGTATTAGCACTTCTTGAAGCTTTGCTCCACGTGATTTCCTCATATTCTCCGCCCGAAATATAATATCCTTTGCCGCTTCCCGTGGTGTTTATATTTCTTCTGTCGGAGCCGTCTCCCAGTGAGGTGTCGGCAATTAACTGGATTATTATATTTTTAACCTCAAGCACAGTTTCATCCTGCATCATGTGAGGCTTTCCGTTGATTGTTTTTTCATAGATGCCCTTTTCTTTGTTATAGCTGTAACCCGTTGTGTATTTTTTTGAATATTTAAGCGTTACATTATCCGCAATATTACCGCTTCCGATTTCAAAATATTCGTCTGCATAACCTATGGAATTGGCATGTCCTGTTATGGTTTTATATCCCTTTTTCTCCGCTTTATTTTTAATATTCTCTATGCTTGTGTACGCACTGTGCCAGTCACCTTTATACTTTCTTTCACGCCAGAAAATATCTTCGTCGTTTCCGTTGACGCCGTTTATATTATTTACACGAAGTGCCGACATATCTGTGGTAGCCTTGGGACTCCACCCGAAATGTGTATATATGGCATCGTTCTCCAAAGCATAATCAAGGTAATAGTGTCTGGAGGAACGTACAGGCCCTATCTTTTTCGTATCCGCATTGCGGAAAAGTGCCATAAATCTGGTGGAACCGCCCTCAACCGTCATTTCATAAATCAGATAGGCATCGTTAAGCCCTGCATGGGGACGTGCGTTATCATCGTCATTGTCAACCATGACTGCTATGGGGCGTTCCTTGGTATATATGTATTTATCAAAAAATTCTGTAATCTCTTTATCTTCTGTGCTGATAACCTCCTGCTTGTCATTTGGTTTTGTTTCTTCGTTCTTTTTATTTTCTGTTTTTTGCTTTCCGCACCCCGAAAGTGCTAATGTAATAACCATAAACAATACAAATATTTTCTTTTTCGTCATATTATTCTTCCTTTTCTTATTGTTATATGGTAATTATAACATCAACCAAAAAGTTTTTCAAGAACAATATTTGGCATTAAATACTGAAAATTTTCCTCAATGTTTTTTAAAAGAAAAACAGAAAGATTTCCGGCATAAACCTCAATCTTTCTGTTTAATTTCGGGAAGCGAAAGGGGTGAAGCGGCACGCTTCTTTTTTTCTGTATGGGAATTTGCGTTTTTTATCGCGAGCAACATTTGTAGGTTTTAGGTTAAGCCGGGACGCGACAAGGGTGAAGCGGCACGCTTCCTTTTATTTTTTTTCGATTTTACCTCTTACTATCTTCTGTGATGCGTTTTTGGGGAATTCCGTATCACGCATTACAATCTTTGTTATCTGCTTATAAGAGGGAAGGTCTGCAAGCACTCTGCAAATGTCTGCATTTACATCTGCGTCACCCATAAGCTCAGGGTCGGGATAAACCTCGGCACAAAGAATAAGCTTTCCTTCGTCCATGGAATCATATACAACCGCATCTTTAACGTAAGGAAGTGTATAAATGTACTTTTCGATTTCTTCGGGGTATATATTCTTACCATTATCAAGAACGATGATGTTCTTTTTTCTTCCGGTTATGATAATCTGTCCTTTTTTATTTATATAACCAAAGTCGCCCGTATGGAACCAACCGTCTATAATAACCTCTGCTGTCTGCTCGGGCTTTTTGTAGTAACCAAGCATTACAGTGTCGCCTTTTACGCATAATTCACCGATTCCGTCGCTGTCGGCGTCATCAATTCTAACGTCTACGCAGGGAATTTGGTAGCCGACTGTACGGTAGTCGCTGTCTTTGGGGCTGTTTACACTTACAAGAGGCGAGCACTCGGTAATTCCGTAGCCGTTAAGAATCATAATTCCGATTGCATCAAAGAAATATGCCGTATCTATGGGGATAGGTGCACCTCCGCACACAACCTCAAGAAGCTCTCCGCCAAGACCTTCGTGAACGGATTTAAACAGCTTTCTTCTAAGGTCAATACCAACCTTGCGGAGTGCGTTACTTACCTTCATCATTCTGAGCATAAGCTTGAGCTTACCCTGCTTTTCCGCATTTTTAAGCACGTTTCTATGAAGTGCAAGGGCAACTGCAGGAACAACAAGCATATAATCGGGCTTATAGATATTAAGGTTCTTTGCAATCATACGAAGGCTTTCATTAATGCAGAGTGTTGCCCTGTGATGAGCACCCACCAGAATTCCGCAAACGGCTTCATATGTGTGATGATAAGGAAGAATTGAAAGGCATTTTGTATAAATAGTAGCTGTACGAAGTCCGTTGTAAACAAGACCTACAAGGTTTCTCTCCGAAAGCATAACGCCCTTGGCAAGACCTGTAGTACCCGATGTGTACACCAGCATTTTCATTGCGTTTATGTCATTTTCCATGTCAACATAGCAGGTGTTTCCCTCCTTATAAAGCTCTCTGCCCTTTTCAAGAAGAAGCTTAAAGGAAAGAAATTCGCCGTCGTCCTCATCACGGTCAAAGCCGATGAAGTATTTTACCTTTGAAAGAAGCTCACGGTTTTCACGAAGGCTTTCTTCAAATTTTCCCTGATAGAAAATTATTTCACTGTCGCTGTCGGTCATTACGTGGAGGTAGTCCTGCTTGGGAAGCTCCTTATCAATACCCACAAACACATTGTCAGAAAGGAGTACCGTTATATATGTGTTAATCCACATATAGCTGTTTTCACCGATGCATGCAACGTGCTTTTTGCTGATTCCCATATTGGCAATAGCTGTTCCCAATGAATAAAAATCCTCATACGCCTCGGCATATGTCTTTTGGCAAATTTCCTTTGCCTTGTTTTTGAACATATACGCCACTTTTTCGCCCGATTCGTTTTTTGCAAGCTCCCACAGCTCACGAAGAGTTGAGAAGGGCTGCACATCATAATACTTAATAGCCATGATTTAACCCACCTTTATATTATTTTAATCCTTCTTTGCTTATTTTTTTCAGATTGTGTGATATGGTCTCAAGAGCAGTATAAAAGCTTTCTCTTTGTTCCTCGCTAAGACCTTCTCCGCCTTTTTCCACCGCAAGCTTCACCCTTTCACGAATTTCCCTCGTAACACTGTAGCCTTCTTCGGTCAGAGTGATTTTTGCACGGTAACCGTTTACGGTTACATTTTCTCGCAATATAAAGCCTTTTGCTTCCAACGCTTTTATCGCACGGGAAACCTCCGCCTTGTCACGGTTGCACATTTCAGAGAGCTTTGCCGCTGTAAGCCCCTCGGCATGCTTATAAAGAGCTATGAGGAAAATAACATATGTACCCTTTAGTCCAAAAGGCTTTAATTCATCGGAGGCAATCTTGTTCCAGCTTGAAGTAATCTCGGACAATCCCAACGTAAAAATTTCAAACCGTCCAACCATTGTGTAATTCTCCTAAAAACAAACTTGTTGACATCTCAACAAGTTCATTATACTTCCAAGATGTTGATTTGTCAACAAGTTTATGTAAATTTGTGAATTATTTTCCGTAATTTTAATATTTTTCTACAGAGGTTTTATAAAAAAGCGTTTTTAACGCATCAACCCCCTGTCCCCCAATCTTGGGGGCAGGTCGGTACGCTTGTTTGAAACAAGCTAAATTGCGTACTTTTCGCACGCAATTTCCTATGTTATAAAAAATTACACCTTTTTAACAGAAAATTACGCCTTTTTAGCAGAAAATTGCACTTAAAGTATTGCGTTTTTCGATAAGCCGTGTTATAATAAGCGACTAAATAGAGCTCTGATCGGAGATTTGGAGATTATGATTTGCTTCTATGTAATTTATATTGTTTGGAGGAAACAACATGGAAAAGCTAATTGTACTTCTGACCTTCGCAGGAGCGGTGCTGGCACTTTTGTTCGCACTTTTCACGGCACGAACGGTAATTCGTTTTCCCGAAGGTTCAGACCTGATGAAGAAAATATCTTCATCAATCAGAAAGGGTGCCGATGCGTACCTTAAGCGTCAGTACAGAATTGTACTTGTATTTTTCGGCGTTATGTTCGTTATCTTGGGCATAATGGCCGTGGCAGGGTTTCTTACCCCCTATGTGCCCTTTGCCTTCATCACAGGCGGTTTCTTTTCGGCACTGTCGGGCTTTATCGGAATGAAGATAGCTACCCTTGCCAACGCCAGAACGGCAAACGCCTGTCAGCAGGGTCTAAACCGCGGTTTAAGAGTAGCATTCTCAGCAGGAAGCGTTATGGGCTTCACTGTGGTAGGACTTGGACTTCTCGACATTTCCGTATGGTTCTTTCTGCTTAAATTCGTTTTCAAATTAACGCCTGAAGCTATTACGAGTGCTATGCTTACCTTCGGAATGGGTGCTTCGTCCATGGCACTTTTTGCACGTGTAGGCGGCGGCGTATTTACAAAGGCAGCCGACGTCGGTGCTGACCTTGTGGGCAAGGTTGAAGCAGGCATTCCCGAAGATGATCCCCGAAATCCTGCCGTTATCGCAGATAACGTAGGCGACAATGTGGGTGACGTTGCAGGTATGGGTGCAGACCTTTATGAATCCTATGTAGGTTCAATAATTTCGGCATCGGCTCTCGGTGTAACAGCATTTCACACCATCGAGGCAATGGCACTTCCTATGCTCTTGGCGGCTATCGGCATTTTCTGTTCTATAATAGGTACGTTCTTCGTAAGGACAAAAGAGGGTGCTTCTCAAAAGCAGCTTTTGGGTGCATTATCCCGCGGAACAAACTTCTCCGCTGTTACTATTGCCCTTATTTCCTTCCCCTTGGTATATTTTGTATTGGGCAAAGAAAACCAGACGGTGTATTTTGCTATTTTAGCAGGTCTTATAGCCGGTGTGCTTATCGGTCAGGCTACGGAATATTTCACATCGGAGGGCTATAAGCCTACCAAAAATCTTGCAGCCTCCTCTGAAACAGGAACTGCAACCATTATTATAAGCGGTCTTGCGGCAGGTATGCTTTCTACGCTGCTCCCCATAGTCATAGTTGCGGTATGTGTGCTCGTTGCATATTTCGTTTCGGGCGGCAGTGATAGTGCCGCTATGGGACTTTACGGCATAGCCCTTGCGGCAGTAGGTATGCTTTCCACCTTGGGTATTACACTCGCTACCGATGCTTACGGTCCTGTTGCCGACAACGCAGGCGGTATAGCTGAAATGGCAGGTCTTGATAAAAAAGTAAGAGAGAGGACAGATGCTCTTGACTCTCTCGGAAATACAACTGCCGCTACAGGCAAAGGCTTTGCCATCGGCAGTGCGGCACTTACAGCACTTGCACTTATGGCATCTTACATTGATAAGGTAAATACCATTGAAGGCGGTGCGGCAAAGGTTGCAAATCTCAGCATAACAAATCCCACGGTTTTGGTAGGTCTGTTTGTCGGTGCTTGTCTTCCCTTTGTTTTTGCGGCTCTCACAATGAATTCTGTCGGCCGTGCCGCACAGAGCGTTGTTATCGAGGTGCGCCGTCAGTTCAGAGAAATCAAGGGACTGATGGAGGGTAATGCAGAAGCTGATTATGCAAGCTGTGTTGATTTATGTACTAAAGCAAGTCTGCGTGAGATGATACTTCCGACGGTAGTTGCCGTAATTGTTCCGATTATAGTAGGACTAATTCTCGGTTTCACAGGCGTTGTGGGTATGCTTGCAGGTGCTACTGCATCGGGCTTCCTTATGGCAATATTCATGTCCAACTCCGGCGGTGCCTGGGACAATGCGAAGAAGTACATAGAAAGCGGTGTCCACGGCGGAAAAGGCTCGGACAATCACAAAGCCGCAGTAGTTGGCGATACAGTGGGTGACCCCTTTAAGGATACAGCAGGTCCTGCTATCAATATCCTTATAAAGCTTTTGTCAATGGTTTCCATTGTATTTGCAGCAGTGGTAGTGCAATTCGCATTGTTATAAGTAAAAATCCTTGATATATGAAAACAGCGTAGCGGTTTTAAACCGCTACGCTGTTTTTGCACACTATTCTTTTTTATTAATAATCTCAACGATAATACTCAATAATTTTCCCTGTATTAAGATTTACAATTCTGCCGCTATGTGCATATGTGGTAAAGCAATAGGGCACTCCTTCGGGTGATAAATATACTTCTCCCTCTATATAGGGATAAATCTTTTCAAAAGCTCCGCTTTCAAGGTCAATTGTATAAAATCCACTGTTTACGGTGCTTACAGGTGCTCCCTGTGTTGTGGAGTTTCCGTAATACTTTTGGGCATCGTACCACATTGCTTTTACATAAAGCTTGTTTTCAGAAGCACCGATTGCCTGAATGGAATTAATTATATCGGAATATTTTTCTGCAAGGCTCACAAAGCTACCGTCATCTGGAGTGTAATAAAAAACATCCGAAAAACTGTTTGACCATCTGCCCGCATTATGGGGAGAATATCCGCTTGAGCATATATAATATCCTCCGCATTTATCGGCAAATATACCGCTGAAATTATTTTTATCGTCCCAATTAAGTGCACGTACCCCCACTTCATCTTTTACAAGAATATACTCACTGTGAGGCGTATACGGCGCAGGTATATCGGCAGTGTACACACAGAGATAGATGATTGAGCCTTTGTCCGTCTTATACTCAACGGCAGAGGGCTCTGTTTTCTCCGCATCGCCTTCTATTGTCATAAGCAAATCGTCACCGCAGTATATGCCCTTATCCTTAACTGTAAGCGAAAGCTCCGTACCCTCAATTCTTCCATAGTTTCTATCATATTCGTCCTTGGGGAAAGTAATGTCCCTGTCATCACCGAGGAAGCTTATTGTTTCTGTCTGCGTATCAAACAAATATTTCTTCCACCAGGAATCAACAAGCGTTCCTCCCGCAACATTGCCGTTTTCATCAAAATGGGGGTCGTAAACTGAAACCTTATCCCATAAAATCATATTATTTCCCTCGATACTGTAGGGATAAGCGAGGTCAGGGTCATCTCCCCTCTTAAGGGTGAAAGAATAATCCTTTTCCGACCACTGTATGTCAAAATTCAGTTCTTCATAAGCAAAACGCCACGTCATGGGGAAATATGTGACACCGCGGAAATTGAGAAGAGGATATTCCTCTTTGGAATTATCAATGCTGATTCCATTAAGATAAATGGGATAAGTAGGAATTACCGCCTGATAGTCCTTGTTATAATAGTTTCTTTTATTTTCTCCATAGGGCTTTATTTCACGGCCGTATGAATCCTGAAAGTGCTTGGTGATAAAAAGCCCTTTTTCCGAGTCAAAGCCACTGCAAAGCCAAAGTGCCGCACACATATCATAGGTCATGGGAAAATAAGTAATGTCCTTGTACGTAATAAGCGGAAATTCCACATTGGCATTATCCACAATCTGATCAAGGATAGTTGTCTTGAAAGGAGCGATTTTCACTGCTACCGTCGGAGCCATCGCCATTGCAGGTATTCCGCAAATGCTTAAGCACATTACTATAGTGATTATTATTGCCGTCAGTTTTTTCATATTGTGTCACCCTTTCTTATTTTCTCATTTCAGTATAACATAAAGTACAGAGGTTGTAAATATTATCTTTCTTCGAGCATCGTTCTCAGAGTGCGTAATTCCTTTCCGTCTTCTCCGTTTAAAAGTCCATATGCAACGCTATCCTCCCCAAATGAGGTTTGTACCATATGAGGAATATCGAGGCTGTTACAAAGAAGACTCGCTGCTTCCTCACGGGTTATAAATTGCCCCGTAGCCATAGACACTCCTTTTGTAACACCAATCTGCGACGCTACCGTTAAATAGCCTATGGGGTTTCCGCCTCTCCTGTCGGCAAGCTCCTCATACCCCAAAAGGCGGATTATCATTTGAATAAAGTCCTCTGCTTTAATACTTTCATTAGGATTAAATGCTTCACCCTTTGCTTCGTCAATAATTTTTAACCCTTTGGCAATCATAGCCGCATTACAAGCCCAGTGATTTTCCATATCGGAAAATTCGTTTGCAGTTGCGGCAATACTTGTTTCGGGAGTGAAGCCATACGCTCTGACAAGCAGTGTAACGGCTTCCCCACGGCTAAGATTATCGGAAAGTCTCATATTTCCGTCGGGGTCTCCCTTAATAATGCCGTGTTTTCCAAGCTCTGCCACGTAATCGACTTTTTCCTGAGCAAATACTGCAGTCGGAATCATTAAAACGCAAATTAAAATAATTGACAAAATCTTTTTCATTTTTCTTATCCTTTCAAATAAATTCGTGCATGTTACAAATTGTAACATTATTATTGTAACAAATTGTTACAATAAAGTCAAGGGGTGATTTCATGAAAGGTTTAAAAAAAATAAGGGAAGAACGTAACCTAAATCAGCTCAAGGTTGCCATGGATTTAAATATTTCTCGTGAAGCCCTTTCTCATTACGAAAACGGAAAACGTGACCCCGGGATTGTGATGCTGAGAAATCTCTCCCGTTATTTTAATGTTTCCATTGACTATTTAATAAACGGTGAGGAATTTCAAAAAAGATAGTGCACACAAACAACAATTAAGGAAGAAAGTAAAATATTTAGTGATGCGAAAAACAGAGTACCAAATGAAGTGAACCCAAAAGTTTAGACAAAAATTCAATATTAACTTGCTTGTGAATGAGTTCGGTATTGCACCGGACTCATTCCTTTTAGTTTGATAGAAATTCTTTCGTTGTTGTAGTAATTAATATATTGTTTTAACTCATCAATAAAAGCGTTAACGCTTTCAAATTTCTCACCATAAAACATTTCAACCTTTAATCTGCCAAAGAAATTTTCCAT
>JAZQAB010000060.1:0-9584 GCA_045545055.1 Clostridia bacterium
TAACTAATACATTGATTCTGTCTCGCTTTGCTATATTCTTTTTTCTCTTAGGGAGAAAAAATCTGCATGAAGAATTATAAACTGAGTCATTCTTTTTCAGTTCTTCAACAAAAATTTTTGTTAACTCATCAGATATATATGTTGCTCTTTGAATTTCCTCTTTCTTTAACGGAGTAATACCAGAGTTATACCTTCTGAATATTTCCTTTTTGATTTTATCTTCTTTTTCAGGCTCAAGCTTAGGCTCATTTACGATTTGAAACTGCAAAATTCTAATTCTTGTTTCTTCGAATTGCTCCTGCAGCTCTTTACTCAACTGAGAATATTTCTTTCCTGCTAAAGATTTTAAACAATGTAAGCCATTATCTTTCAATGCAAATCTGTCATTCAAAAAGCGATCAATTGTTTCATATCTTTGCCTGCCGTCAATAATTTCATTCTTGTCGTTAGTTTGAAATAGCACTAAAGGCGGCACTTCTGTGCCCAATAAAATGCTTTCTATAAAATAAGTTGCTTTGTCATCATCCCACACATAATTGCGCTGGAAATAAGGTTTGTAATCTATCTTCCGTGAATAACGCTCATTCATAAAAACAGAAGATATAGTCTTAACAACATTACCAACTTTTAGTTTCTCTTTGAATATATCGGAAATATCCGAATAATCCAGTTGAATTCCTGACATTTTTACTCCTCCTTTCATTTGATTATTTCTCGTTCCTTCATTGTAATATTTTCAAATTCTGCTTCACTTGAAGGAACTACAGCTCCTTTATAGAAAAATTCATTATTATAATTGTATCTTGATTTTATCAATCCGTCAAGCGCAAATCTGAATACATATTGCCACGATGGATTTGAAAAAGCAGACTTTATTTGATGCAAAGCAGGTAACCAATCATATATATATCTACACTCGTCTAAAACTGTAACATCAGTATACATATTAGTCTTTTTAGCACAATATCTATACCGTTTAACGGATTTTGTGTTTGTATGAAATGGATATGACATTTGATTAAGCACAATATCAAACAAAATAGTACTGTCAGTTTTATCAAGAAATTGAAACAAAGACGCTCCGTTATCTAAATAGTTTTTTATATCCTTTATATCTTCTTTCAATTCACATGACGGATTGTGAATTGCATAAAGCAATCTAATAGCATTCTGAATTTCACCTTCCTTGAGTTCGAGTTCTTTAATTAATGACTCTATTCTTTTATTTGAATAACCATTTTTCTTCATATGATAGTAACTTGATATAAATCTTCCTGATGATAATCCAAAGAAAGCTTCTACAGGTAAATTATCAACGCTATTAACTTGTTCTATATCTATAAGTTGTTTAAGAAATGGATTCTCTATCATTCTTTGTAATGGTATATATATGCCTGCTAAGTCTCTAATGATATAAGATATGAATTCGCCATATGCTTTTTCAAACCCGTTTTTGGTGTTATCATATACTTTTCCATATTCAGTAGAATCAATTCGAGAATCATTATCTGTAAAAGTATATTCATATGATGTCTTGGAAAATTCAAATTGTGCAAGTAATTCATAAAAATCATTTTTATCATCAGGTTCAGCAAAGTTGGATACGATTACACCAGGTGAAATTAATCTATGATTCTTTATTAATGAAGTAATACATCTGAGAGCGTGCTGATCTGAAACAACGCTTCCACACGCATCAATATATACAATATCAAATTTTTGTTGCGATTGCTCAAAAAAAGTGTCTATTCGTTGCTTGAGGATTTTAGGTTGCTTAAAATCTCCATTTTCATAGTATGCAACTGCTTTTTTATATGTAGTTGAATCACTTTCAAATGCCCATATATTTCTTGGGAGAATACCTAAAGAAGTTAATTCGAGAAAATCATTATTTGGTTCTGGACCGCATAAATAACATACTGATAAATCAGAAGGATGTTTTACACTAACAGTTGAATCATATAAGTGCTCCCACTCTAAAATATACTCTGGCTTAATCTTAAGGCATTCACTTTTTATACTACTTTCATCTTCGTTTAAAGTATAGTAGTTGAATATTCTCCGCACATAATCTCTTGGTACACACGTAGATTCGTTTCTCTTGCTTGTCAGTATATCCACTGCATAGGATAAAGCGTTTCTTCTTACAAAATTTTTTGAAAATTGTTTATAACTGTATTCGTTCATAGTATAACCTCTTTATTTGAGTTAGATTTAGAACTTATTATATTATTCTTCAGAATTTTCAGCTTTCGCTTTGTGTGCTCTTAAATTTTGATTCTTACCTCCACATACAATTAACTGTAATAATATTAGCCGGCACACTCAAAAAATTGAAAATCACCTCACGTTTTTTATGACCTTTTCAACTCTAAGAAAGTGCGAATATTACGTCATTTCAGAGCAAGTTGTCAAAACTTGATTACTCTGATTTTTTCGTAACTTTGCATGATAATAAAGAACAAGAATTAATCACGACATATCTTTCCAATTATAAATGGAGATGTTTTTATGAAAAATTCAAAAGTATTCAGACTGTATTCAATCCCAAAACGAACAAACCAGTTCCGTTGTGGTTACTTGATACAATTACCAATACTGTAATTCATTATGATACCGATACGCATAAAGAAAGCGTTAAAACGTATCATAGCGACAGCGTGAAATATCATATTTCTTTTTCTGCAAGCAAGTATCTCGATAGACTTCGCAAACTTATAAACAGCGGACAAATCATAGTATATCTGGATGATTTAGAACAGAATATCGCTGATGCAATTGACCGTCAGGTTCAGCTGTGGAAAGAATCCGACAAAGAATACCTCCTTGCAGTTGAAAATGGCGATATTCAAACTGCTGCACAGCTTGAAAATTGTTTACTCTTTATGGCAAGAGAATCTGTGTTTAATTGTATGGTTTATATTTGATGTAGAACGGCTGTATTCGAGAGGGTACAGTCGTAAACTATTATTTTCTGAAAATAAACAAATACTCGTGAGCAATCAGCAGAAAGTTGTATTTCACGCTATTGGTTTTCCAATATCCAGTTGCTCTGCAATTATGCTGTTCTTTTATGATAAGTTCTTTCAAAGTAAAACCAGCATCTTGAAAAATCTTCATAACATCAAAACTCATCGGTATCATACAGCCTTTCTGACGGGTATCTCCCATAAGAACAGCACAGAATTTGCCTTTTTTCAAAACACGGAAGCTTTCTTCTGCGACAGGCTTCATCTGCTCCAAGAAATCCTTGACTTTAAGCTGTGATAAATCTCCGTTTATGCCCTCACTATACTTGATAATATCAGCGTATGGCGGATGAGTGCAGATAAGGTCGATGCTCTCGTCGGGAATACCGTCAAGATTACGAGCGTCACCTTTCTTGATATAAACCTTACCCTTTGCAGGCTCATAGTCGAAGGAGGTTTTCTCCCGACAACGTTCAAGAGCAACATCATTTATATCAATGCCGATTATATCACGGTTGAGCAGTTTGGCTTCAACAAGAGTTGTTCCACCGCCTGCGAACTGGTCGAGAACTAAATCTCCCTCCTGAGAGTAACGGAGAATGATGTTTCTCGGAATATATGGCGACCAGTTTCCTCGCCATTTTGCATCGTGTGTAGCCCAATCGCCACGCTTGGGAAATGACCAGTGGGTTGTCATTTCAAGCTCGAAATCGTCAGGCTGCCATTTGGTTATTTTTTTATTTACCATTTTCCACCATAATTTTAAGAGAACAATTTTTTAACTCCCAACCGCTATGCTCACCCTCTTTATAATCAGCAATTATTTCAGCTTGAAAGATATCACCAGTAGATACCTCTAATGTTAAATCTGGAATATACTTATTAGCGACATTAGAAATATGTATATAACCACGATCTCTGGAATCTGTAGTTTTGATTGAAACAGTCACAAAACTTTTGTTAACACTTATAACGGTACATTGAACCACATCTCCAATTTTCAAAAAAGTAGTAGTAGAACACGCTTCACTTATTTTATCAATTTCTGAGAAAAGCTCATTAGTAAATTCTTTACTTCTATATCGTTCATATTGTGCAACTTTTGTAGTTTGCATAACTTTATTTAAAGAAGTTATACAAACATTTAATGCTTCATTAATTTTTTGATTTTTTGCAGCAGAAAACAATGTTTCAAATTCATTGCGCTGCTTTCTTGCTTTTCCGTAATTAACTGATTTGCCAACTAAATAGGCTTTCATACCACATATTAAGTGATATTTAAAAGCTTTTAACTCACGGTTAATTTTTTGTAATCTGAACTGCTGTTCTACATAGTATAAATAATAAGCTGAAATGTAATATACCTCAAATGAATCCGTTTCCAAGAAAATTCTATTCTTATATGCAGCTAACAATTCTCCATAGTATCTATGTGTACTATGCGGTTCGTTAAGAAACATTGCCAAATAAGAGCTAATTTGAGAAGTAAGTGAAACGACTTTGTTTTTACATATATGATCATTAAGTTCGTACTGTTTAGACCTTCTCTCATAATATAATCTGTACTCCGATTCAATCGAATTGTAAAAATCTTGTAACGACTTATGAAACTGAGTTGCAGAAGCAAAAGCTTCCGACTTTACTTCTGTCTGTCGATTAGTTGTATATATTATTCTATCAGCAATTTCTGATTTATCAACTTCAATTATTTTTATCACTATATATGAAGCATCGTCAACAATAGCTTTATTATCGAACAATACATAACTCGTTTGACAGCCATTTACAATTTGATAATCAAACAATTCTATTGTATCGCCAGTAAGTTTAATTTGTTTTGCAACTATTGTTATTCCATTGTTTAATATTGCAAAACGTGCTTGGTCCTCCGAGTTTTGTAAGGTGCATTTAATTTCGGAATTTACTGTATTGTAACCCTGAAAATCTCGAACATTATCTTCAAAAATATTATTCATCACTTTTCCATCACTATCAATTAATAGCTTTATATAATCCTTGCATTTAACAAATCCGATATATGCTTGCTTTACACCATTTATTAAAGGAAAAGTTGCTCTTTTTTCCATAGTTATTTCTCTTGAAATCTTTTTCTTTAGCTCTTTATAAGAAGAAATAATTTTTTCACAATCGTATTTCAAAAAACACACATTACCAAAATTTGCGTTTTCTTTTAATGGTTTGATTTCAATATCTATCCTTGACTGTAGTCCATTATTTTCATCCCATTTTCCACAACAAGCATAGTATAAATCAACCGATGGCGCCCTTGATAAATTTATGCTATTGGCATAAATATAATCTTTTATAGATATTAAATTTTCCATTTTTTCATTTGTCTCGGGTCGATTATCTCTATTTTCAAAAAAAGCTTTGACCCCATAAACAAAATCACCTATTTCGGATCCCTTAAAGCTGTCACTTGTTTTTGATTGGATGAAAACAAAAGAAACATCTAAATTTGAGCCATTATTAAGTATGTTCTCAGCCTGCTCAATATCTGTAATTATTTGTTCGTTAATAATTATAGCTACTCCGTCAAGACCTTTTTCACCATCATCTGTCATTATTATTTCAGGGTCAAATCTTTCATTGGAATACTTATTAATAATACACCTATTAACAAAATGTTCAAATGCTGTTTCTTCTTTAAGTGATTCTATTTCATATTCTTTCACGTGCGTGTCTAAAAAACTCTTAATTATCCTATTCATTTTAACCCTCACTTTTCATTATTGATATTACCCCATTCTCTAAATCATCAATGGAGTAAATATGTTCCATAGCGTCAAATGTTTCCTCAAGGTTGTGTCTTGCGCTTGTCCAGCCAGAGCCGTCTGTAAACCACACGAACTCAAAACCGTCAATAGTTGCTGCTTCCTGAGCAATCTGCTTATAGCTTCGTGCGGTTTCATTGAGCTTGGAACCGCCACTTGTATAAAAATTCGTTTCAATGCCGTAAACAACCTTGTCGGTCTTGATTACAAAATCAAAACGTTTTTCAGACTTGCCATGATTTGAAATTGCAGAAAGGTCAATGCCCCATTTCTCCGTAATTTCGTGAATATTCATCTCCTTGAAATAGGTCTTGTCCTTTTCATAGCCAGCCTTAACAATAAAGCTTTCAACTAAATCTTCCATAAGATGTCCGCCACGATTCTTTCGCCCGTTGGAGTCAAGCCCTGTTTCAACGCCTGTTACATAGTCAACGAGATTGTTGATGATGTGGTTTTCAAGCAGTTCAAATAAGCCAGTTTTACGCATAAACACCACATATTGTTCAGCGGTGCAGTTTGAATTTTTGAAGTTGTATGTAAAATCTCCGTCACCATCAATAGCGTAAATCTCGTTAGCCCTGACAGCAAGCAAAATCGGTATGCATTTAAGCGTTTCGGGATATTTCGCAATAATATCCTTGAAATCGTTCTCGATATTCTTCGAGCCTATAAGGGAATTGAGGATATTAAGCTCAACCTTGATTTCGTTTACATTGCGATATACCTTGTCGAAATCTATGTAATATCCGTAATTGGCGATACTGCCACGGAATTTTGAGAGCCAGTCTTTAAAGTTGCGTTCCATAATACATTTCTCCATTAAGTTGTCGGAAGGAGGGTTACTCCTTCCGATACTGTTTATTCATCGTCGTCGTTTCTGCCTGAACTTCTGCATTCTCTGCACCAAGATTGAGGAATCGTTCTACCGTCGCCCATATTTCTATAACCGAAAAGTTCCTCAATCTCATCCTCGCCGTGTGCAGTTTTACCACAGTTAGGGCATTCTGCATATTCACCGTATGGCATATCCTTCACCTCGCTTTCTTAATTAACAATTACAAATCAAAAGTTCGTTTATATTACCTCTGCCAGTAGCTTTACTATTAATCATACGCTTGGCAGGAACACGCATGATCGTATAACTTGAATACAAATCATCAAAGAAACTGTCACTTTCATCGCTGTTCTTCGGGTCTGAGTTGCTGACAACAACCTTTGCACCCTTAGCTGAAATTTTGTCAACAAATTTACCGAGTTCAATCTGCTGTTTATCGCCAAATTCATTCTCTGAATAAGAAGTGAATGAGGCTGTTGCTGTAAGTGGGCGATAGGGAGGGTCAATGTAAACAAAAGTGTTCTCATCAATAAAATCAGCACATTCGCTGTAATCGCCGCATTTTATCTGTACATTTTTCAAGAGTCCACTTATGAGCCTGAGATTTTCAGCATCGCAGATAGGCGGATTTTTATATGAACCTATAGGGACATTGAAAAGTCCTTTGCGGTTTACACGATATAAGCCGTTAAAACAAGTCTTATTAAGGAATATGAACAATGCCGCTTTTTCAAGGTTAATTTGCTCATTACCATTTACTTTTAAGTCGTTAAATCGCTCTCGTTTTGCAAGATACATAACCTTACGGTCATCATTATTCTTCGACCAAAAGGTTTCCTGCATTTCAGAAAGCATTTCGATAAGTTCATCAACATTATTTTTAATTTGTGAATATGTATTCACAAGTTCATCATTTATGTCATTAATCAGAACTTCCTTCGGCTGACAGTTTGTAAGTACATCAAACAGAACTGCACCGCCACCGACAAAAGGCTCACAGTACTTATCTATCTTTTTAGGGTATTTCTCTCGAATGGTGCTGAGGAGCTGACTTTTTCCGCCAGCCCATTTTATAAAGGGTTTTACAGTCCTATACATACTAACTCCTTTTAAGATAGGTTAAATTCACATTAAGTCTATTACTTTATTATATCATATTTTATGCCAAAATTCAACTTGTTTCTGTGAATTATATCAATAAATTTCTGTGAATTATATCAATAAATTTTCACCGGTAGATTCTATATATTACTTCCCAAAAACATCTGAGGATACTCAATCCCCGTAACGCTTTTCAGATAAACAAGGTCAGTAAAGTTGAGTCCGAAATTCAGCGTAGAATCTTTATTTTCCTTGCCTGTAAGAATGAAATTCAGTTTATTTTGGTCAATGCCTTTTAAGGATTTTAGCTTGTCTGCGTTGAAATCCTGCTTTTCAAGATTTTTTATAACAACTCTTGAAAGCTGAATTTGCATAGCTTTGTCAATGTCGTTGTCAGCACAGCCGTCCATAATATCAAGAATAGTGAAAATAACATTTTCATTAATTTCATATTCATCATCTCTTGGCTCAAAAACAAGGTTCTGCTCATTCAAAAGCCACCAGATAGGACAACCGATATATTTTGCAATAGCAAGCTTTTCATCATCGGTAGTGGTGATAACTGCTCTTAAACTGTTGAATCTTTGCGGAATAGAAGTTAATTTTGTAAAAATAGATTTTTTGCTGTTCAAACTTACAGATTCATTATTATCTTGATCCAGAAGCGAATCCATAGATACACCAAAGAAATCAGAAATTTTCTTTAGAATTTCCCCATTTGGTATTGTACCTTTTTTCCAGTTGTTTGCAGAACCCGATGATATTTGGAGTTCTTTTAACACAGCGTGAGGTTTCATTCCTTTTAATTCTGCTAAATATTGAAATTTTTCCCAAAACATATACAAATATTCTCCTTACTTTTTGTATCTTGCTACAAAATTGCATTTAAATGCAAATAATATGAAAGTTATATATTGACAATTGCATTATAATGCAATATAATGATTATTAGGGAATAATAAATGCAATTATAAGTTTGAATTATTTTATCTTTTATAGTATTATACCATACTTAAAGCAAAAATGCAATAGCTTTTAAATGCAATTATGTTATTTCCAAAAATAAAAATACTCGACAAGAGAGAAAGAGGAGTAAAATTATGACTACACAAAGAAAAAATGAAATTATCGACAACATTATGAATCTTTTGATTCAGCTCACAAACGATGAGCCTGCGACACCGAACGTTGCAGACAAAGCTGCCAAACCTGTGGAGATGCTCACAATCAAGGAATGTACTGATGTTATCCATGGTCTTTCAGAGCATACCGTCCGTCAGCTTGTGGCACAGGACAAGGTGAAGTATGTTCGCACAGGTCAGGGAAAGCGTGGAAAGATTCTCGTCAATAAGGCTGATTTGATGAATTATTTCGCTTAAAGGGGAATGACTATGAATATAGAAACATCAATATTACCTGATACTGTAAATTCAGAACAGTTCACCAATGATATTGCGATTGATAAAGACTATTTCGCCCGAAAGCAGATAGAAATGCTCAATAAGATGAATCCTAATTACATTGAAACGGTTTCAATGCCTGAACTTTATGAAATGGTGTACACAGGAAAAGCACCGATTATTGACGGTCTGCTTTATCCGGGAACATATCTGTTTGTCGGCTCTCCGAAAGTCGGTAAAAGCTTTATGATGGCACAGATAGCCTATCATGTAAGTTCGGGGACGCCTATGTGGAATTGCGAAGTCCGCAAAGGAACAGTACTTTATCTTGCTTTGGAAGATGATTACAAGCGTTTACAGGCAAGACTTTACAGAATGTTTGGTACAGAAATGACTGAAAATCTTTTCTTTTCAGTAGCTTCAAAATCACTCGGACAAGGTTTAAATGAACAGCTGCGAAGTTTCATAACCAATCACCCTGATA
>JAZQAB010000061.1:0-16514 GCA_045545055.1 Clostridia bacterium
ATATGGATGTAATAAATAAGTATAATGTTTCTAAGTGCGTGTTCGGACATTTGCACGGAAAAAGGGCAGAAGATTATAGTATTTCTGACCAAAAATGTGCTCTTGTATCTGCAGATTTTCTAAAATTTGCACCAAAACGCATAATTTAGGCACAAATCTTCAAAAAAGACTTGCAAATAAAAGGAATTTATGTTATAAATATAAGGTGATGCGGGCTTTATGTGCAGTAATATTTTTTCGGTTAAGAAGCCCGGAACAATAGGAGGAAACAAGTATGAAGGTATTGAAAGCAGAACAGCGCGAAGACAAGAGAATGTATCTTGAGATTGAAATTGACAGCGCTAAATTTGAAGAAGCTATGGAGAAGAGCTACAGAAAGAATGTTAAGCAGATTAACATTCCCGGCTTCAGAAAGGGTAAAGCACCCAGAAAAATTATTGAAAAGTATTACACCGAGGCAGTTTTTTATGACGATGCAATTAATTTTGCAGTGCCCGATGCATATGATAAAGCAGTTGAGGAAAGCGGTATTGAGCCTGTTGAAATGCCTGAAATCGACATCGTTAAGCTTGAAAAGGGCGAAAGCTTTGTTTTCAGTGCACTTGTAACGGTTCGTCCCGAAGTAACTCTCGGCGATTACAAGGGTATAACAGCGGAAAAAGCTGTCAATACTGTAACAGATGAAGAAGTAGATGCCGATATTAAGAAAATGCAGGAAAATGCTGCAAGCATCTCTACTCTTACAGAGGGTACTATTGAAATGGGCGACAAGGTTGACCTTGATTTTGAGGGCTTCGTTGATGACGTGGCTTTTGACGGTGGCAAGGGCGAGCATTACAGCCTTGTTCTCGGTTCAAACAGCTTCATTCCCGGATTTGAGGAGCAGATTGCAGGTAAGACAATCGGCGAAGATTTTGATGTAAATGTTACTTTCCCTGAGGACTATCATTCAGAAGAACTTAAGGGTAAGGCAGCAGTATTTAAGTGTAAGGTTCACTCTGTTGAGAAGAAGAACCTTCCCGAACTTGATGATGAATTTGCTAAGGACGTAAGCGAGTTTGATACTCTTAAAGAGCTTCGTGACGATTCTAAGGCTAAGCTTGAAAAGGCTAAGGAAGCACAGGCACAGCGTCAGTTTGAAGATGCAGTGGTTGATATTGCTGTTGACAATGCATCTGTTGAAATTCCCGAGTGCATGATTAAGAGCCAGATTGATAATCAGATTCAGGATATTTCCTATAGACTTCAGAGTCAGGGTATGCCCCTTGAACAGTACCTTCAGTACACAGGTATGACAATGGAAGCTCTCCGTGAGCAGCTTAAGGAAACGGCAGAAAAAGCTGTTAAGACACAGCTCGTTCTCGCTGAAATTGCAAAGGCTGAAAACGTTGAGGTTTCAGAGGACGATGTTGAGGCAGAATTTAAGAAAATGGCTGATATGTACGGCATGGAAGTGGATAAGGTTAAGGAGCTTATGGGTGCAAATCTTGATGCTCTTAAGGCTGACCTTAAGACCCAGAAGACAATTGCCGTTATCGTAGACGCAGCTAAAGTAGGTAAGGCTAAGAAGACAGCAGCAAAGAAGCCTGCCGCTAAGAAAGCTGACACAGAAGAAAAGGCTCCTGCAAAGAAGCCTGCCGCTAAGAAGACAACTGCTAAGAAGGCAGACGCAGAGGAAAAGCCTGCGGCAAAGAAGACAGCAGCTAAGAAGACAACAACAGCAAAGAAGCCTGCTGCTAAGAAAACAGCGGCAAAGAAGGACGCTGAATAATTACTAAAGAAGAAAAAATTTGAAAGAGGAGGATGCAATATGAGCTTAGTTCCATACGTAATTGAACAGACAGGACAGGGAGAAAGGTCTTACGATATTTTCTCAAGACTTTTAAAGGACAGAATTATTTTCTTTGGTGACGAAGTGAATGATCAGACGGCAAGTATCATCGTGGCACAGATGCTTTTCCTTGAAAGCGAAGACCCCGATAAGGATATTATGCTTTACATCAACAGCCCCGGCGGAAGTATTACAGCCGGCATGGCAATTTACGATACCATGAATTACATCAAGTGCGATGTATCTACAATTTGTGTAGGTATGGCGGCAAGTATGGGTGCATTCCTTCTTTCTGCCGGTACAAAGGGAAAGAGACTTGCTCTTCCCAACAGTGAAATTATGATTCATCAGCCCTTGGGTGGTATGCAGGGCCAGGCAACGGATATTAAAATCCATGCCGACAGAATAATCCGCATGAAGGATAAGTTAAACACAATTCTCAGCGAAAACACAGGCCGTCCCTTGGAGGAAATTGTACGCGATACTGAGCGTGATAATTTTATGTCAGCACAGGAAGCCCTTGATTATGGCTTAATTGACAGAATCATAACTGCGAGATAAACGAAAGAAAAGGCTGCGATGACTGTTTCCTCGTAGCCTTTTCACCATTTTTAAGTGCTAATCTGAAAGGATTGATTCATTTGTCAAAAAACGAAGAAAAACAGATCAGATGCTCTTTCTGCGGAAAAACTCAGGACGAGGTAAACAGACTTATTGCCGGCCCCGGTGTATATATTTGCGATGAATGTATAGAGGTATGTTTTGAAATACTCGACGGTGAATTTGAGGATATTTCCTCCGCAAAGCATGAGCACACTGCAATACCTAAGCTTGAGGATACACCTGTTCCCAAGGAAATCAAAGCTGTTTTGGACGATTATGTAATAGGACAGGAGCAGGCAAAGAGAAGTCTTGCTGTTTCGGTTTACAATCATTATAAGCGTATCAATTCCAAGGTGGATACCGAGGGTGTTGATATTCAGAAAAGTAATATCCTTATGATTGGACCTACGGGAAGCGGAAAAACCCTTTTAGCTCAGACTCTGGCAAAAATTCTGCAGGTTCCTTTTGCAATTGCCGACGCTACCAGCCTCACGGAGGCAGGCTATGTCGGAGAAGATGTGGAAAATATTCTCTTAAAGCTTATTCAGGCGGCAGACTATGATTTGAAAAAAGCGGAACACGGAATTATATATATTGACGAGATTGACAAAATCACAAAGAAAAGCGAAAACGTTTCCATTACTCGTGACGTAAGTGGAGAGGGTGTTCAGCAGGCACTTCTTAAAATCTTGGAGGGAACGATTGCTTCCGTACCTCCGCAGGGCGGCAGAAAGCATCCTCATCAGGATTTGTTCCAGCTTGATACTACAAACATTCTCTTTATTTGCGGCGGTGCATTTGCAGGGCTTGATAAAATTATTGAGAAGCGTGTAGGAAAGCAAGGGGTAGGCTTCGGAGCACAGGTTACAAGTAAACAAAAGCGTGATGTGGGTGAAACCTTTAAAAATGTTGAGCCTCAGGACCTTTTGAAATTTGGTCTTATCCCCGAACTTGTAGGGCGTGTTCCCGTTGTGGTTACTCTTGACCAGCTTGATGAGGAAGCCCTTAAAAAGATACTCACCGAGCCTAAAAATGCACTTGTACGTCAGTACAAAAAGCTTTTCCAGATGGACGGAGTAGAGCTTGAAATTACCGATGAGGCTCTCGGCTATGTAGCTAAAAAAGCTATTGAAAGAGAAACAGGGGCAAGAGGACTTCGTGCGATTATGGAAAATACTCTTTCCGATGCAATGTTTGAAATTCCCTCTGATAAAACCGTGAAAAAAGCTGTGTTTGATAAGGAATGCTTTGAACAGAAGAAAGAACCAAAACTCACAAGGGCTAAAAAGAAAACTGAAAACGAAGAAATAGCATAAGGCAGGCTGAGCCTGCACCCATGTCGCACTCTGACTTAGTGCAGGCACAGTTTCATGCGTCTTGATTTTATGTGAATTTCAGAGATGCGGGGGTGTAAAAGTTACACCCCCGTCTGTATTAGGTGATACAAATGAACTATAAATTGACTCAAAAATGTTGTTACATAGGGTATGTTGTACAAGCGTTGGCAATTAATTTTTTGCCGCTCCTTTTTGTTACCCTTAAAAATGAATATGATTTAAGCTATGCACTCATAGGAACACTTATCAGTGTGAATTTTATCACTCAGCTTTGTGTAGACGTGTTTTCCGTGTTTTTTATTGATAAAATTGGTTACAAACATGGGGCTGTAGTAGCAAATTTTTGCTGCAGTGTTGGATTTTCATTACTTGCTTTTTTACCCGAAATAATGAATCCTTTTATCGGGCTATGTATATCGGTAATCACATATTCCGTAGGTGCAGGGCTGATTGAGGTTGTAATAAATCCCATAATTGCAGGTCTGCCAAAGGAAATCGGGGGTAATTTTGTACTGACACATTCCTTTTACTCATGGGGACAGCTTTCGGTGGTTCTTCTCACTACGGTTGCACTTCGGATATTCGGCACAGACACATGGAAAATTATTGCACTCCTGTGGGCGATTATCCCTTTTATAAACGGACTGTTATTCATAAAGGCTCCCGTAGCAGAGCCATGCGAAAGTGAAAAGAGAGAGAAAATTTCCTCCCTCTTTTCAAATAAAACCTTTATTGGAATACTAATTCTGATGATATGTGCAGGCGGTAGCGAGCTTGCTATGGCACAGTGGGCATCTGCTTTTGCACAAAATGCATTGGGAATTGATAAAACAATGGGCGACCTTCTCGGCCCATGCCTGTTTGCACTTTTCATGGGAATAGGCAGGCTTATTTACGGACTGTATGAAAACCGTATTAATTTCAGAAAGTATTCCGTTTTAAGCAGTGTGCTTTGTATAGCTTGCTATGTTACTGCCGCACTTTCAAAAAATCCGTATGCGGCACTTGGCGGATGTGCTCTTTGCGGATTTTCCATAAGCACCTTCTGGCCCGGAGTAGTGGAGCTTGCCGATAAGAATTTCCCTACGGGCGGCGGTGCAATGTTTGGTGCAGTTGCCATTTTCGGTGATATAGGCTGCTCTATAGCACCGTTTATCACAGGCGTTATTGCTTCAATGAGCATATTGGGTGAAAACGCTTTTCGTATAGGAATGTTATTTAATATTATCTACCCGGTAGGGTTTATTGCGATAATATGCACCCTTATGAGAAAAAAGGAGTCATAAAGTCCTATTTTCCTGCACTTTTAAGCACATTTGCCTGATGGGCTGAGCTTTCCACTCCGCTGCTGTGTCCGATTGATTTATAGAAATGCAAATCAAAATGGCCGTGTGCATTATTTCCTTTTATATAATCGTAATTGATGCCTGCACCGTAATCATCACTCCTCCAGCTTGTCCATTCGCCGCCGGGAGCACCATCGTTTCCTGCGTGCATCATTCCTGCGGCACTTGCTGCGATAGTTCTGCCGTTTGCGACGATGAGAACGCTTCTCTTATCCCAGCTAAGATTACCACCCCAGATTTCCTTCATGATGGCAGTATCATTAGCCGTCAGCGTTTCACAGTCAGCGTGTCCGCTTCCTACGGTTCTTCTGGCGTTAAAGCTCTTTCCTGTGGCAAGGTCAACAACCTTGAAATCTGTATTTATCGGGATTACATATTGTGCTTCGCTGAACCATTCAAGTAATTCTCCGTACCCTTTGGGTGCGTATTTTACAGGAACGTGATGCACGGGAATAGTGAGCTTCATTCCTGCATATATTTTAGAGGACTCCGAAAGGGAGTTCACCTGAAGAAGCTCCGCATATGGGATTCCATGCTTTATGGCAATGTTCCAGAAAGTGTCACCGCTTTGCACAGTATACGTGTCATAGGTTACGTAGGGGCCGCTTGATGTGCTTCCCGAAGAACCCGAATTTGTATTTCCGGAGCCTGTGTTGCCCGATGATGACGGAATTTTAACCTTATCACCAATGTTTAAGAGCGTGTTATCAGTTGCGTTATTGGCACTCAGCAGTGCATTAAGGCTTACGCCGTATTTTTGTGATATTATCCAGTATGTGTCACCTTTTTGTACTGTATAGGTTGTGTAACCATTTCCGCTGTCGGGAATTGTGACTGTCTGACCGGGGTAGAGGACAGAATTTTCCGTTTTTCCGTTTGCACTAAGAAGTGAACTGAGAGAAACACCACACTTTTTTGCTATCAGATAATATGTATCGCCTTTTTGTGCCGTGTAAGTGTTTGAGGGGATTTTAATTATCTGTCCCGTAACAAGATATGAATTGCCGTTTACACTGTTGGCGTTCATAACAGCATTCATACTGGTATTGAACCTTTGTGCTATATTCCAATAGGAATCTCCTTTCTGAACAGTATAGTTTACATCTGCCATTGCACTTGTAGAAAGAAGTGCAAAAGCTGTAAGGGTTGAAGTTATCTTTTTACCTCTCATGAATTTTCATAACCTTTCTGTCCGCATGATTTTATTATGGACTCCTGCACGGACACTCAGAAATCCTCACAAGAGTATTATTCGACAAAAAAGGTGTAAACCATTTATGTAAATATTGGATAAAAAATTTCAAAAAAAGGTTGACAAACGTTAGTTAGTTATGCTAAACTAACTAAAGAAAATCATCAGAGGTGAGAAAAGTGACTTTGAAGGATGCTGCTTTGGGAAAAGAGTATATTGTAAAAAAAATAGCAACTGATGATGAGGAGCTTAATTCGTTTTTATTTTCTCTTGGCTGTTACAGTGGTGAGCCGATTACAGTTATTTCTCATTTGAGAGGCGGTTGTGTCGTTTCAATCAAGGATGGGAGATATAATATAGATAACGAATTGGCACAGGCAATTAATATCTGATTTTGAAAATATTCAGCCGAAAGGCTTTATATTTTTGACAATGGGTTAGTTTTGACTAACTGATAATTAATTATATTTTACATAAGGGGGAATTACCATGAGAATTGCTTTTGCAGGCAATCCCAACAGCGGTAAAACGACTATGTACAACGCACTCACGGGAAGAAATGAGCGTGTTGGTAACTGGGCAGGCGTAACCGTTGAAAAGAAGGAAGCTTTAATTAAGAAAAGCTTTTGTGAGGGTAAAGAGCTTATTGCTGTAGACCTTCCCGGTGCATATTCAATGTCGCCATTTACATCGGAGGAAAGTATTACCAGTGAATACATAAAAGAGGAAAATCCCGATGTGATTATAAATATTGTCGATGCTACAAATTTGGGAAGAAGCTTATTTTTCACTACACAGCTTCTTGAATTGGGTGTACCCGTAGTGGTTGCACTTAATAAGAGTGACGTTAATGAAAAAAAGGAAACTGTAATTGATATAGCCAAACTATCAAAGCTTCTTAATTGCCCCGTTGTCGAAACTGTTTCCACAACCTCAAAAAATGAGGGCTTGAAAAAGGTTGTAAAAAAAGCAGTTGAGCTTGTGGGAAAAACTCAAATAGCCTCCTATACTCAAAGCAAGGTAAACCTTACAGATAAGCTTTCGGTTCAGGCTGCTGACAGAAAGCGTTTTGAATTTGTAAACGATATTGTAAAACGGGTAGAAAAACGAAAAATACACACAAACGAAAGAAATTTCCAAGATAAAATTGATGCAGTTCTTACAAATAGATGGCTCGGAATACCAATATTTGCGATTGTAATGTTCCTTGTTTTCCACATATCTCAGGCAGAGTCAAAAATCGGTCTGGGGGTGGCACTTGCAGGCGTACTTGAAGGCTGGATAGGAGCTTTTACAGAGCTTGTATCAGGCTGGATGGAGGGAAGTGCCGACATACTTCAGGCTATTGTTCTGGACGGAATTATCGGCGGTGTTGGTGCAGTGCTTGGATTTTTGCCCCTTGTAATGGTAATGTACTTCCTTATTGCACTTTTGGAGGATTGCGGTTACATGGCACGTGTGAGCGTTGTGCTTGACCCGATTTTCAAAAAGGTAGGGCTTTCGGGAAAATCCGTCATTCCCTTTGTAATCGGAACAGGCTGTGCAATTCCCGGGGTTATGGCATGCCGTACAATCCGTAACGAGAGGGAGAGAAGGGCAACAGCTATGCTTGCACCCTTTATGCCCTGCGGTGCAAAGCTTCCCGTAATAGCTCTTTTTGCAGGTGTATTCTTTAAGGATGCCTCATGGATAGGAACGCTTATGTATTTTGTCGGAATTGCAATCATATTTTTCGGTGCACTTCTTATTAATAAGATTACAGGTTTTAAAAATAAAAAGTCATATTTCATCATGGAGCTTCCCGAGTATAAAATTCCAAGTGTGAAGCGTGCGTTTCTTTCAATGTGCTCACGTGGTTGGTCATATATTGTAAAAGCAGGTACAATTATTCTTGTATGTAATGCCGCAGTTACAATAATGCAGAATTTCACATGGGGCTTTGCTATAGTGGCAGAGGGAAATGCAGAAACCTCCATTCTGGCAACTATAGCAAAACCGATATCCTACGTACTTATCCCTGTTGTCGGAATTAAGGCATGGCAGCTTGCGGCGGCGGCTGTAACAGGCTTTATAGCAAAGGAAAATGTTGTCGGAACTATAGCTATTGTTTACCCGACCATTGCTAAGTTTATTAACGAAGACCTTGAAGTATCAGGCGGAAGTGCGGAAATTGCGGCTGCAATGCAGCTTACGAAGGTGGCGGCACTTGCATATTTGATGTTTAATCTTTTCACGCCTCCTTGCTTTGCGGCAATAGGTGCTATGAATGCGGAAATGAAAAGCAAAAAATGGCTTTGGGGCGGAATAGCCCTCCAGTTTGCAGTGGGATTTACAGTCTCATTTGCAGTATATCAGATTGGTACGCTTATTTATACAGGAAGCGTTGGTGTGGGATTCTTACCGGGACTTTTGGCAGTCATCGCCTTTGGTGCGGTAATCAGTTATCTCATATGTAAAAACAATAAGGAAACAGCTTCCGCAAAATAAGAAAGCAGGGGAGGAAGCATATGTATAAAAACTTAATTATTATTGCAATACTGCTCGTTATTATAGGCGGTGCTGTAGCATATATCATAAAATCAAAAAAACGCGGAGTTAAATGCATAGGCTGTCCCTCCGGCGGTAAATGCTCACAGTGTAATCTTTGCGATAATAACGAATAATAACAAACAAAAAAGAAATTCCTCAATTTAGGTAGGTAGTGATAAGGAATTGTTAAAAACATCACTATCTACCGACAAGCAGGGTGTTAAAAGAAATTCAAGCATATCGCTTTTTACGGCGGTATGCTTGTTTTCATTTATATATGGATAATCTATTGGTGGTCAGACAGAAAGTGGAGCAAGATTATATATGCTTCACAAAATACTCTGTTGCAGCCATAGGATTTGTAATAGCCTTTCCAATAACGATGGCGTGTACCCCCATATCAAAAGCCTTTTTCACATCAAGAGGATTCCAGAATCTTCCTTCACCAATTACAGGGCATGTAATTTTAGGAGAATTTATAACACTTTCCAAAAGTGCAAGATTAGGAATATATTGCTCCTCATGGGGATAAGGTTTCCCGGGAAGATAGCCATTTAATGTGGTTGCCACAATATCTGCACCATAGGAAAATGCACGCTCAGCTTCTTCCAATGTGCTGATGTCAGCCATAACGGGAAGACCGAGTTTGGTCTTAATTTTGTGAATGGTTTCACCTACATCAGGGCGAATGTCGCTTTCCTGGAACGTTGCGTCAAGTGCAATAATATCTGCTCCTGCTTTTGCTACTTCCTCTGCACTTTCAAAATCGGGTGTTATAACAATTCTGCCTGTGGAATCGTATTTTTTGTTGATACCTATGATTGGAACATTTACTTTTGAACGGATTGCTGAAATATCATCTACACCGTCGGCTCTTATACCAACTGCACCGCCTAAAACAGCGGCTTCAGCCATTACAGCCAACAATTCAGGCTTTTTAAAGGGGTTGCCTTCTCTTGCCTGACATGAAACGAAAAGTCCTTTAGGTAAATTAAACATCAAAATCGCTCCTTTTCATATAATTAAGTGCGTAATGAAGAGCACCCTTTGTCATATCAGCCTCTCCTATACGCCATATGCAATTTTCTTTTTCTTTTTTCAAAGTTTCATTAAATGATTCTTTCCATAATTCGCTACAGGCAGTAACACCGCCAGAAACAAGAATTACGGAATTTTCCTTGCATTCTGCTATATTCATAGCTCGGATAACTGTTTTTGCAAGCTCTTTTCCTGCATCCCGGAAAATGTCTATAGCCATCTGGTCACCGCATCTTGCACAATCCGCCACAACCCTTGTGAGCTTTGCAACAGCAGATCTTTCAAGAGGCATAAAGTGAGAACGTACCTCATCTCTCATTGCCATTTGCATGGAAGTATCCTCCATTGCTGCAAATGGTGCATTTCTTCCCGTGATGGTTTTTGCAAGAGATGATAAAGGCTCGCTTTTTTCCAATGACAGTAAAGAACGGGAAATAGCCTCAAGTCCTATCCAGTATCCGCTGCCAAAATCACCTATATTGGGGCACCAACCATCTGTTATAATATTTCCTTTTTTTCCCTTTGCCAGAGCAATTGAACCGGTCCCTGCCATAAGGAGAACATCTGCATTTTCACAGTCGCAAATTGCTGACATTATAACTCCCGAAGACTCACGGTACGCCTCAATTCGTGCATTGGAAAAATGAGAAGAGAGGGCATCTTTAATCTGTTCTATGTTAGTTCCCCCTACATTTATAATTACTTTTGAAACATCTGTAAAACATCGCTTTTCCATTAAAAAGTTAAGGGCTTCGGTAAGGAACTTTGTTTCTGCATCGCTTTCGTGGGTAACTCCAATTCCTTTGCAACGGGCATCAGAAAGCTTGTTTCCATCTTTATCGAAAAGAGTTATTTGTGTTTTTGTACCGCCTGTATCTACAGTTACTATATAACTGCACATAAAAGTTACCTCCCAATAAGTTCTATTGCAGCTCTTACTTTGCCACCGGTAAGCTTTAGCTTTTCTCTTGCGGTTTCTATATCGCATTTCGCAACACCGCAAACCAATGCAACGGGAAGTTTTTTATCTGCTTTGATAAGAAGCGCTTCAGCCTCGTCCTCGGACATATCACAACAGATAGAAATTGTTTCGATTGCTCTTCTGTAAAGCTTGATATTTTTTGTTTCTATATGGCTCATTCTGTTTTTGTAAGTCCTGCCAAGTTTTACAAAGGTTGCGGTACTTATCATATTCATAATCATTTTCTGTGCAGTACCTGCCTTTAGTCTGGTAGAGCCTGTAAGAACCTCCGGACCTGTTATGCAGGAAACTACTACATCGGCAATATCATCCGGTACGGGGTTAGCGCATATGAATGCAGTAAATGCCCCTGCTGAGTGCGCTACCTGAAGACCGGAAATTACATAAGGGGTTTTTCCGCTGGTCGCGAGACCTATAACACAGTCATCAGGTCCGGGATTCCAATCCATTACAAGCTCAGAGCCTTCGGTTTTATCGTCCTCATTAGCTTCCTGCGCTCTTACCATTGAGCCGCTTCCGCCTGCCATTCCGACCTTGATTCTTTCGGGATCAATTCCGAAGGTGGGAGGAAACTCAGCTGAATCCATAATAGCGATTCTCCCACTTGTTCCAGCGCCGAGGTAGAGGATTCTTCCACCGCGACCAAAACGGTCAACCAACGCGGCAACGATTTTTTTCACCTGGGGAATAACCTTTTCAACTGCATATGCACAGGTCTTATCTTCATCATTTATAAGTTTAAGAAGCTCAGAAATTTCCATAGTATCCATTTCTGTTGTTTTGGGGTTTGCTCGCTCGGTTACCATTCCCGTAAGTTCATATTTTTTATCTGCCATTGTTTTTACCTCCGTTTACTCTGTTATGTAAGGTGATTTACCTGTGAGCTCTGATAAAATACCAAGGGGAATAATTCCCATTGTCCATCCTGCCATAATGCAGTAAGAACCCCAGAATCTGTCGAGGTCAAGACCGTAATATTCCTCGTGTGTAACGCTGAATGCTCTCATCCAGCCACCATTAAATCTCTTGTCTTCGCTGACAATTTGTATCCTTGTTACATACTGAATGAGTTTTTTAAATAACGACAGTCCCTTCTTTTTGTTTACTTTAGTGTCATCCGGTAAATGCATCAATACGGAAAGAGCAGCTATAGAATTGTTTGTAACATAAAGCTGGTCGGTTATTTTATCCTTTTCCCAGGGGGCTACAATACCGCTTTCGCAGTTCACGTTGATATTGAGTTCATAGGTGATATTATCCTCGCAATAAATGCCACCGCAGGGGAGCTGTATCGTCTCAAGATAGTCAATAAGCTTGTTTATAAGCTCGGAGTAATCTCTCTCTCCACTGTGGTGAACACAGAGAAGAAGCAGAAGAAGTCTTGCGTTTCTTGTACTTGTGGTATGACCGTGATATGTATACTTCGGGTAATGTTTGGCCAGCTTGTCTGCCATTCTGACAGCAATGTCCATATACTCACGCTTGTCCAAAAGCTTAGAAGCCATAATCATAAATGAAACCATTTCTCCATACGGTCCCGGAGTAAGGGCGTCTGCACTTCCTTTGAAAGGACCGTCAATCTGAGGTTCTTCGTAACGCACACAGACAGATGCCAGCAGGTCGTCCTTTTCCCAACGGGAGAATCCGTCAGCAAGGTTTTTGATCCTTTCAAGATAGGATGTATCTCCCGTCAACTTGTACATATTACAAAGAGCAATGCCATCACGTCCGCAGTCGATACTGTAAGCATAGTGAGGACCGGCGTTTTCATTGTAGTACCATCTGTAAAGTCCTTTTTCTCTGCCACCCTCCAGTTGTCCTTTTTCTGCAAAGTAGTCAAATACATTTTTGCCGGTAAGAGTCCACTCGTCTTTCTTGAATTGTTTTCCTGCAGCATACAAAAGCCATCCGGTATAAAGACCTGCATCTACACGCCTGTTAGCATAAAGGCGTTGTCCATTGCTGGACATAATCATTTCTAAAGAACCAAGTTCTCCGTGCTCGCCCAGAATCACACCGCTGTCAAAATGCCACTGAACGGCATTTTTCAAAGCTTCTTCATAAAGAGCACTCCAGGAAGCTTCGGAGATGTCTTCATAAAGGGAAAACTTTGTATGAAGTGGGGGGAAGTGCTTATCGAAAGCAGAGTATATGTGCTCTTTGTCAATATCAAGAATATAAGAGAAAATGTGAGCGAAAATTTCTTTCCAGCGCATATTGGGGAGGAAATTTATTTCATCAAAATTGCTCATAGAGATTAATGCAGAATAGACACTTCCCGTCTGAATAAGTGCAGGAACAGCATCAGCGACATTAGGGGAGACTATCTGAGATGTTCCTACATAATGACCATTTCTTAGCAAAGCCCTCTCTTCTCCTGCAAAAGGATCTCTGAATTTTTCTATAGCAGGAAGATATGCCGCACCTGCCGCTTGCATAATTCTGTCCCCCGAAAGAATATGCTGCAGCCCGTTAAATGCGCAAACTGTTTCATTTGCGATATGGCATACATTACCTACAGTTTCATAGCCGAAAATCGATCCGTTATATGTGTTGAAGGCGTCGTAATTTTCAGAATAGATTCTGAACTTTTCTCTCTTCTTCTTTGAAAGAATTTCTAATTCGGGAAGAGAAAACTGAGGAACTACTTCTTCTCCGTTGTCATAATCGGGAAGAATTATTACTCCACCGCAACCATCGGCATTGAGAACATCGGAAATACTGTCAAAGTAGCGAATCTCTGCTCCCGTTGATTTCAAAAAGCAACGAAACTTATTGCTTCCTCCAATTACTGCAGTAAAACTCATTTTTATCATCTCCATAGTTTAATATTTGGATATTTCTCCATCTACACAAATGTTAACATACTCGTAAATATGTTAACATATCATAACTTATAAAAAATAGGGTAAATTTCTATAAAGAAAAACTTGGGAACCTTTTC
The DNA here is from genome assembly GCA_045545055.1 of Clostridia bacterium. Classification (GTDB taxonomy): domain Bacteria; phylum Bacillota; class Clostridia; order UMGS1883; family UMGS1883; genus UMGS1883. The sequence continues at coordinate 13,803 of JAZQAB010000061.1, forward strand.
GGCTTCCAAGTTTTTTATTTTCAATGATTATATAGTATTGTTGTTTTTGCTTTCTTTCCTCATTGCACTTGGCGTTGTTCTGTAATATTTATAAAAAACTTTTCTAAAGTAGGACGAGGAACTGAAATTACATATATCACAGATTTTTTCTATCGGGATATCGGTGGAAATAAGGTAGTTTGCTGCACTTTCGAGTTTTACCTTTAATTTGAATTTTGCAGGAGTTGTTTCCGAGGAAGAATTAAACAATTTGTAAAGTCCCGGTTCGCTTATGTTACAGAATCTAGCTACATCTTCTACATTACAATTCGGATGAGTGTACATAAAGTTCATAGCTTCTTTAAGGAGCTGCTGTTTTCTGTCATCTGCTGAAACAATTTCCAAGGAATTAAAAATTTCTTCAAGGAGGAAGTAAAAGGTTCCCAGTACTCCGCAATCCGAAGCCGTGTCCAAAAGCAAGTTATAAAGGCAGGTTTTCATTCTCTCAGTAAATTTGATTTTTTGCAGTTTATACCTTTTTATAGAATTGCTGGGGTAGTTGAGAAATGCAAAGGAGTAAAATTTTATATCGGGATTTCCGTATAGAAAAGTATCGTATACAGTCTTTCTCGGAATAAAAAGAAGGTCCTTTTCTTTCAATTCGACGGTTGTGCCTTGAGAGACCACTTTTGCAGTCCCTTTTTCCAGATACATAAGGTAATGATGGTCTGCTCCTTTGGGAAATGCTCTGTGGTGATATTCCAAGTAATTTACCTCTTTAAAGACAAAAGAACCCATGTTTGTATATATAAAGTCATACATAACATTTCCTCCTTTAATTATAGGATATCACGTTTTAATTTCAAAGTCAATATGATACGATTTAATCAGATATATGTTGTGATACAATTGATGGGTGACAAATAAAAAAGAAAATAGACTCCAAATATGATATAATGTTTAATAACCACAAAAAACACGGGACAATGAGGACGGACCCGTTTTGTCAACTTTTCAAATGAAATTTGCCATTAAAAATTATGCACCGCAAGGATTTCCCTGCGGTGCATTTTACGTTTTGTTATTACAAATGATTTTAAATTATTTGCTTGCTTCTTCGATAGCAACTGCACAAGCAACACTCATACCAACCATGGGGTTGTTACCTGCACCGATAAGTCCCATCATTTCAACATGAGCGGGAACTGATGAAGAACCTGCGAACTGTGCATCAGAGTGCATTCTTCCCATTGTATCTGTCATACCGTAGGAAGCAGGACCTGCAGCCATATTATCGGGATGAAGTGTACGTCCTGTACCACCGCCGGAAGCAACTGAGAAGTACTTCTTACCAAGCTCGTTACATTCCTTCTTGTATGTACCTGCAACGGGATGCTGGAAACGTGTGGGGTTAGTTGAGTTACCTGTGATTGAAACGTCAACCTTTTCCTGATGCATGATTGCAACACCTTCACGAACATCGTCTGCACCGTAGCAACGAACCTTAGCTCTGGGACCATTTGAATATGCCTTTTCGCTAACGATTTCAAGCTTACCTGTCATATAATCAAACTTTGTTTCAACGAATGTGAAACCGTTGATTCTGGAAATAATCTGTGCAGCGTCCTTACCAAGACCGTTAAGAATAACCTGGAGAGGTTCTTTTCTTACTTTATTAGCACTGTTTGCGATACCGATAGCACCCTCTGCTGCTGCAAATGATTCGTGACCTGCAAGGAACGCAAAGCACTTTGTTTCTTCCCTAAGAAGCATTGCAGCAAGGTTACCGTGACCAAGACCAACCTTACGGTCGTCTGCAACGGAGCCGGGGATACAGAATGCCTGAAGACCTTCACCGATAGCTTCGGCAGCGTCTGCAGCCTTTGTGCAGCCCTTCTTGATAGCGATTGCAGTACCTGTGATATATGCCCAGCAAGCGTTTTCAAAGCAGATGGGCTGAATACCCTTAATAAGGTTATATACATCAATACCCTTATCGTCGCAAATTTTCTTTGCTTCTTCGAGGGAGGCGATGCCATACTTATTAAGAGCTGCGTTTACCTGATTAATTCTTCTTTCGTAGCTTTCAAATAATGCCATTATAATTTCCCCCTCTCTTATTCTTCACGCGGATCGATAACTTTTACCGCGTCGTCAAATCTGCCGTACTGACCTGTAGCTTTTTCCAAAGCTTCGTTAGCGTCTGCACCCTTACGGATAGCTTCCATCATCTTTCCAAGGTGTACAAACTTGTAACCGATAACCTGATTGTCAGCATCAAGAGCCATCTTTGTGATGTAACCCTCTGCAAGCTCAAGGTATCTGGGTCCCTTAGCCTTTGTGCTGAAAAGAGTACCAACCTGGCTTCTAAGTCCCTTACCGAGGTCTTCAAGACCTGCACCTACGGGAAGACCGCCTTCGGAGAAAGCTGTCTGTGTTCTTCCGTAAACAATCTGGAGGAAAAGCTCTCTCATAGCAGTGTTGATAGCATCACAAACAAGGTCTGTGTTAAGTGCTTCGAGCAGAGTCTTTCCGGGAAGAATCTCGGAAGCCATAGCAGCGGAATGAGTCATACCGGAGCAACCGAGTGTCTCAACCAGAGCCTCCTCAATAATGCCGTTCTTTACATTAAGAGTAAGCTTGCACGCACCCTGCTGGGGAGCACACCAGCCCACACCGTGTGTAAGACCCGTAATGTGTGTAATCTGAGTGGAATGTGTCCATGTGCCTTCC
>JAZQAB010000062.1:0-36077 GCA_045545055.1 Clostridia bacterium
TAATAAGACCTCCAAACATTTGTTCGCTTTCTGATTATAATATATCAGAACATTTGTTCGGTGTCAATACTTTTTTGAAAAATTTTCTATTTTTTTCTAATAACATGTAAATAATTGGCTGAATATAAAATGTTCATTTGTCGAACAATACTAACGTAAGCTTTGAGCAGAAAAGAGTTTTGTTCAAGCTAAATATGCAAAAGGACTTTACTCTTCTCTGCAAAAGCTTACAGAAAATATAGATAGAAAATAAAAAAGGAGAAAATGAAAATGAGTAGAAGATCAAGAGTTCTCGTACCCGAAGCAAGAGAGGCACTTAACCGTTTCAAAATGGAAGCTGCTAACGAAGTAGGCGTAACACTTAACCAGGGTTACAACGGTGACAAGACAAGCCGTGAAAACGGAAGCGTTGGCGGACAGATGGTTAAAAAGATGATTTCTGCTTACGAGCAGTCTATGAAGTAATCATAACAGATTTATTTTATCTGTTATCCATCTTCAGGGGATATAAAATAATCCCCCCCAAAAAGAAGCGTGCCGCTTCACCCATTTCGCGTCACAACTAAATTTCAAACGAAAATGTGTTGCTCGCGATTAAATTACGCAAATTTCTATACGAAAAAAAACAAAGATCTCATTTATTGAGGTCTTTGTTTTTGCTTTATTTTACATTACCTTTGTACAGGACTGAAGATACAATGTGACTTATCATATTTTCCGATGCAAAAAATGATGCAACAGAGGATTTCTGTATACTTTCTGCCGCTAATGTCCACGTACCGCTCTCCCCCAATGCAATCAGAACACCAATGACGATATATGTAATAAAAGCACCGCTAATAAGTCCGATAATTCCACCGAGGAGGGAATTTGCCTGCTTTATTATAGGTAATTTTGATGCAATTTTTGCCACGCTTACCAACAGGGAAACAAGCAGTTTAACCAAAATAATAATCAGTATAAAGGTAATCGCATTAACTATAAGCATCGCACCGCTTTCGACAGCGGCGGTCTTTGCCAAAAGCTCGCCACCCTTCACATTTTCGGAGAGTGATTTTTCCACCACTGACTTTGCAAGTTCTCCAAGGGGTGATGCATACAGCATCAATGCAACGGGCTTATAAACAACAGAGGTAAGTACAAAAGAAATTATTGTGGAGGCAAAGCCTAAAAGTGTACTTATAAAGCCCTTCTTCATTCCCCAAAGCGTAAATATTGCCAGAGTAATTATTAAAACTAAATCAGTCATAACCCTTCCCCTTCTTATTTAATGATTTTTCCGCCGGAGCCGCTTATTACAAAAACATAATCCTCATCATCAAAGAGCACTATTTTCTTTGCTCCCGATTCGCTCATCATACGTTTTTCTATATCAAGCTCTTTGTCTGCAATATAAATCTCTTTTCCGAATGCTATTGCAACGGCATTCTTACTAACGCTTATATCGTCTGCGATGTAATCAAAGGTTTTCTTCCCGATTTCTCTGCCCAGACGGTTTACAGTAACCACCTTGGTGGAGTTACCTTTTACACCGCTTCCTGACTGTTCAAAAGCAAGTACCATAATATCGGGATTGGTCACGTCTGCTTTAAGCAGGGTCTTATCCTTATATGAATATGACCATTTCTTGCTTCCGTCGGAGTTATAATATTCAAGGCTGTGACTTCCAACGGCGGTAAGTGTGTTGTTAATATTATAATCTACGCTGAAATAAACTGCTCCTGGTGTGCTATGCCTTTCAATTTCCTCTGCCTGTGTAATGTCAAGAATCAAAATTTCGCCCAAAAGCTTCTGATTACCTGCCGTTGTCAAAGAAATTGCAATAGCATTATTTTTAGAGTTAATATCACCGTCTATGAATTGACTCTTACTTACGTCCCATTTAAAAATGGGCTCTCCCGACTTATTATACACCATACATTCGCAGTTGTAGCCTTCTTTTTCGGTAGCAAGGAAAAGATATCCGTTACTATTTACTTTTGCTCTGATAATTTTGTTTTTGGTTTTTATGCTGTAACATTCCTTTATGCGTTTATACACGGTTACATCCATGGAGTTTTTATTATAACATACAGCATAGTCTCCCTCAGTAAAAAGCACAGGCTCGGACAGGGCTATTGAAATTTTCTCACCTTCTCCGTCCTTGTCAAAGACACGCATAGAGGTCGTTGAAACATACACTACCTCGCCATCTAATCCGGCAGCGTCGCCTACGAAAAATCCGCTGCTTTCCTCCTGTGTTTCGGTAACAACGCCTTCGCTTTCGTCAGTGCCGTTAAAAAGGTCAAGGTCACGGTTAAGGTAATAAATTATCACAAGCATCGAAAGAATAACTATTATTGCAGATGCATTTTTTATAATATGTTTAATTTTTTCTTTATTCATAATTCACCTCTACCAAAGAAAGCCCTTGAGGGGGAGCAGTTATTCCCATTAATCTTCTGTCTTTCTTTTCTATAAGCTCGGCAATTTCACCCTCGGAAAGCTTTCCGTTACCCACGTAAACAAGTGTGCCGACGATAATCCGCACCATATTGTATAAAAATCCGTCAGCGGCAGCACGCACAGTTATTAAATCGCCTTCTTTTTTAAGTGAAAGCTCCGTAACCGTTCTGATAGTGGACTTAACCACGCTCCCTGCCGCACAAAAAGAGGCAAAATCGTGCTTTCCCATGATAAGCTTTGCCGCATTTTGCATCTTTTCAAAATCAAGGGATATCGGATAATGCCATGCAAAGTTTCTGATTAGCGGATCCATAAAAGGAGCATTTAAGATTTTGTATTCATATGCTTTTGTAACTGTTTCAAATCGGGCATTAAAGCCCTCATGCATTATCTCGCATTTATAGGCACGTATATCAGGCGGAAGCATGGTATTAAGAACAAAAGGAAGCTTATCGCACGGAATTGTGGTTTCGCCTGTAAAGCTGCACACATATATCTTTGCGTGAACCCCGGCATCTGTTCTGCTGCATCCCGTAACGGTGGTTTCCTTCTTAAAAACCTCGGATAAAATACCCTCTAAAACCTCCTGCACAGTGATGCCGTTTTTCTGACGTTGCCAACCGTGATAATTTGTGCCGTCATATGCCATTGTAAGTTTGTAAGTCATTGTAATATAACCTCTATCAAAACAAGTGTACACACCATTATGATGCCAAAACAAAGTGCTGACAAATCATTTACCCCAAATTCAAGCTTCCTGTAGGAAGTTCGGGGTGCATCGCTATTATAGCACCTGCATTCCATTGCTACCGCCAAATCGTCTGCACGCCTGAAGGCACTGACAAAAAGCGGAACCAGAATCGGTATCATAGCTTTAATACGCTTAATGGGATTTCCATTCTCAAAATCTGCACCTCTTGAGGTTTGTGCCTTAATTATTTTATCCGTTTCATCAAGAAGTGTAGGAATAAACCTTAATGCAATGCTTATCATCATCACAAAAACAGATACGGGAACTCCTATTTTTTTAAGCGGTGACAAAAGTGCTTCCATTCCGCTTGTTAAAACGGTGGGCGTGGTGCTTAAAGTAAGAAGTGATGTTCCCATTATAAGAAGCGTTATTCTGACCGCCATCTTCACTGCAAGCCACGCTCCGCCCTCGGTTATACGAAAAATACCTTTTTCAAAAAGCACCTTACCTCCGTCAACCAAAAACAAATTAAGAAGTGCAGTAAATACCACAAGAAAAAGTATGGGTTTTAATCCTCTTAATATATATTTAAGCGGAATATGTGAAATTTTTATAACCATAGCGGTAAAAGCGATTATTACCCCGTATGAGTATATGCTGTCAACCACAAAGAGCATAACCATATAAAATAACGTCCACAAAATTTTTGTTCTTGGATCCATTTTGTGTATAGGCGAATCAGTGCTGTAGTACTGACCGATTGTAATATCACGAATCATGATGTCGCCCCCAATCGTTGATATATCACTTCTGAAAGCTTTGTTATATCAAAAATGTTTTCGGGAATATCCATTCCGCCATCATTCAGGAGCCTGATAACCTTTGTTATTTCAGGAAGCTCAAGTCCGCAGCGTTTGAGTAGGTCTGCATCGGAAAAGATACTTGAAACAGTGTCATCCCTAAACTTTTCGCCATTATTAAGTACTATTATCCGTTCAGCATTTTGTGCGAGATCCTCCATACTATGCGAAATAAGCACAATGGTTGTGTTCTGCTCTTTTCTTATTTTGTGAAGCTCGCCCCATAGCCTTTCCCTACCGGACGGGTCAAGACCTGCGGCAGGCTCGTCAAGTATCAAAACCTCCGGCTCGGTGGCAAGCACACCGGCAATTGCAACACGCCTTTTCTGACCGCCCGAAAGCTCAAAAGGAGATTTTTCAAAAAGCTCCTCCTTAAGATGTGCCAGAGCGGCACTGCGGCGTACACATTTATCAATTTCTTCTTCGCTAAGACCCTTGTTTTTAGGGCCGAAAGCTATATCACGATACACGGTTTCTTCAAAAAGCTGATGCTCGGGATATTGGAATACTATCCCTACCTTACTTCTGAGTGCACGTGCGGCAATCTTATAATCGCTATACTCTGTGCCGTCAACAAAAATACTTCCGCCGCACGGCTTTATAAGCCCTGCAAGTATTTGAGCAACGGTTGTTTTTCCGCTTCCCGTATGACCTGCAACGCCTATAAATTCACCCTTATTGATTTTTAAATTGATATCCTTTACGGCAGCCGCATTATCACTGATGCTGTCGCTGTAGGAATACGAAACGTTTTTTAATTCAATCATACTAAATTTCCTTTGTACTTCAGTATTTCCTCGGCACACTCTTTAGGGGTAAGAGGCTCGTTTTCAATATTTATTCCCATTTTTCTGAGGGTATGCACAAGAGCCGCACTATCGGGGACGGAAAGCCCCAAATCACGAAGCTCTGCTTCCTCTCTGAAAACCTCTCTCGGAGGTGCATCAAGTCTGACCTTTCCCTTGTCTAAAACGATTACTCTGTCAGCCTTTGCCGCCTCGTCCATATAGTGAGTGATAAGCACAATTGTTATGTTCTTCTCCCTGTTTAATCTGAGTATGGTATCCATAACTTCCCTTCGTCCCTGAGGGTCAAGCATGGCGGTAGGTTCGTCAAGAATAATGCACTTTGGTTGCATTGCAAGAATCCCTGCAATAGCTACACGCTGTTTCTGACCGCCCGATAAAAGATGCGGAGCACGTTTTCTATGCTCATACATATTTACGGCTTTAAGTGCTTCCTCAACCCGTCTGTGCATTTCTTCCCTATCTATGGCAATGTTTTCAAGACCGAACGCCACGTCCTCCTCCACAATGGTAGCTACAATCTGATTGTCGGGGTTCTGGAATACCATACCGGCACTTTTTCTCAGCTCGTAGAGCTTTCTCTCATCACAGGTATCTATTCCGCAGACAGTTATACTTCCTCCGCAGGGCAGGAGAATGGCATTTATATGCTTTGCAAATGTACTCTTTCCGCTTCCGTTATGACCTATAATTGCAGTAAAGCTGCCCTCTTTTATATCTATATTTAATCCGTCAAGGACTACCTTTTCATCATTTTCTCTTTTATATGAAAAGGAAAGCTCCTTTGTTTCAATAATGTTCATAATACCAATCCAATACTATTTCTCCCATCTTGCGGTTGCTCCGCAGGGAAGCACCATAGATGAGCTTGTAATTTTAAGTCCTATTTCACTTGCCTGAGTTTTACCCTTTGGCAGACACATCTGCATTAGGTTTGCCATAACTGTAGGAGAAAGCCCCGTGGTATAGGAATTGATTATAAAAAATAAAGGATTATCACTTAAAAGCAGTGCACATCTGCGTACAAAATGGCATATGGAATCCTCTATTTTCCAAACCTCTCCCCCCGGTCCTCTGCCGTAGGAGGGCGGATCCATTAAAATTGCATCGTACTTATTACCACGCCTTATTTCTCTTTCAACAAACTTCATGCAGTCATCTACAAGATATCTTATAGGTGCATCGGCAAGAGAGCTTGAACGTGCATTTTCCTTAGCCCACTGAACCATACCCTTTGAAGCGTCAACATGGGTAACTGCCGCCCCTGCTTTTGCACAGGCTACGGTTGCACCGCCCGTATAAGCAAAGAGATTTAAAACCTTTGCCCCCTTGCGTTCTTTTATTTTATCCATCATGTAGTCCCAGTTTACCGCCTGTTCGGGAAAAAGTCCCGTATGCTTAAAGCCCATGGGTTTAATGTTAAAGGTTAAGTCCTTATAACTGACAGTCCACTGGTCGGGAATACTCTTTTTGTATTCCCACTTGCCGCCGCCGCTTGAAGAACGGTGGTAATGTGCATCAGCCGTTTTCCATAAGCCTTTGTTTGCCTTACTGTCCCAGATTACCTGAGGGTCAGGTCGGCACAATATTATATCGCCCCAGCGTTCAAGCTTTTCACCGCTTGCGGTATCTATACATTCATAATCTTTCCAATCTTCTGCAACCCACATAGTTTTCTCCATTCAAATTTATCAATCTTCGTAATCTTCAAAATTATATTTGTCGGAAAATACAAATCCCACAAGGTCGGGACCGCCGTGACAAGCGATAACCGAGCCAAGTCTTTGTTTTATAGTCCTCACATTTTCAAATGCAGATGTAAGCTCTTCTATGAGTTCTTGACGTTTTTCCTCCTGAGCAGAGTGAACGGCAAATACGCTCTTTCCCGTCAAATCAAAGCCGTCTGTCTTAGCTTTTTCGACAAGCTTCTTTAAAAGCTTCTTGCTTCCGCGAAGCTTTCCGTCCTGAACTACAAGACCATCCTTAATTGCAAGAACAGGCTTAATATCGAGCACGTTTGCTATCATAAAGGTAGCCGCATTTATTCTGCCCCCACGTTTAAGATAAGTCATATCTCCCACAAGGAAGTAAGCGTGCATAGTTGAGTATAGGTCTTCAAGATAGCTTACGATTTCCTCCTTTGACTTACCTTCACTCAGCATATGTGCGGCATGAACCACACCGCATCCGTAAAGGCAGGAATACCCGTGAGAATCAACAACTATAATCTCTCCCCCACGCTCATCCATCACTTCCTGAGCAGAAAGCAGAGCATTTTGATACATACCGCTTCCCGTGGAGGAAATTGTAACAACAATCAAAGTATCAAAGCCGTTGTCGTATTCTTCATTAAAAGCATCGGCATATCTTATGGGAGTAATCTGCGTAGTCTTGGGAATATCATTTTCAGGATCAGACAATTTTTCATAAAACTCATCCTTAGACATATCTACGCCTTCCTTGTAGTATGTTTCTCCGTCAAAGGAAAACATGATAGGAAGCATTCTGATGCCTAATTTTTCAGCCTGTGCAGTAGTAATATCGCTTCCGCTGTCGGTTATAATCTTAATCTTGCTCATTATCAAATTCCTCTCCTTCATTTACAAATTGGGTAGTATCTTCTTTAATTTTATCTGAATTATCTATTGTAGCCCCTCTTGTTGCCATTTCCTGCTGTGCTCTTAAAAGGGATGCATAGATTCCATTCTTTTCAAGAAGCTCTTTATGAGTTCCCGTTTCCGCAATTTTTCCGTTGTCCAGCACGAATAGTCTGTCCGCATTTTTAAGTGTTGATAACCTATGGGCAATTGCAAAAACTGTTTTTCCGCCTATGACTTTTTTAAGAGCCTCCTGAATCTTCAGCTCCGTATCGGAATCCACAGATGCCGTTGCTTCGTCCAGAATAAGAATTTTAGGGTTTGCAACAATCGCACGTGCTATTGAGATACGCTGGCGTTCTCCGCCCGAAAGCTTATATCCTTTTTCTCCCACATAAGTATTATATCCGTCGGGAAGCTCCATTATGAAATCATGTGCGTTCGCCTTTTTTGCGGCAATAATACAATCCTCCAAGGTAGCCTTTGGGGCGGCATATTTAAGGTTATCCAAAATACTTCCGCTGAAAAGGTAGCTTTCCTGCAAAACCACTCCCAAAAGCTTCTTGTAGTCCTGCTGATTATATTCCGAAATATCACTTCCGTCAAGCAAAATTTTTCCTCTGTCGGGACTGTAAAGTCTCATAATAAGATTAATCATCGTGCTTTTTCCCGCACCGCTGTGACCTACAAGACCTATCATTTCGCCTTTTTTTACGGATTCTTCTATATTTTTCAGCACACGCCTGTAGCTCTTGTATCCAAAAGAAACATTATCAAAGGTAAAGCTACCCTCTGCCTTATCTGCCGATGCCTTTGTATCTCCATCAAGCTGTTCTTCTTCCTCAAGAACCTCAAAAACTCTCTGTGAGCTTACAAGAGCCATGGTAAAATGCCTGGGAAGCATACTGAACCACTCAAGCCTGCTGTAGAGATATCCCCCATAAGTAGAAAACTGAACAAGCTCGCCCACACTCATACTGCCGCCGAGAACCTTGCTTCCGCCGAAAAGAAGTACAAGATAGCCGCCAAAGCCCATTATAAACTTAATTACGGGAAATATGGTATAAACATATTTCTCATTTGCACAGGTAATATCTCTTACATCGCCTGCAGTTTTCTTGAAACGGTGGATTTCATCGTCCTCTCTGCCGAAAACCTTTACAACCTTTATTCCGTTTAACACATCGGTAAGGCGGTTTGTCAGCTTATCCATTTTTCTCCATTGCTTATGGTATCTGCTTCGTATATTAAGGCGTATCTTACCGATAAGATACAAAGCAACAGGCATTGGCAGAAAAATCAAAAGGGACATTTTTGCATCAAGATAAACGGTAATAACTGCTATTGCAATAAAGAGGCACACCTCGTTTACCGCCATAATGGCAATATCCTGAATAAAGGTCTGTATACGCTGTGTATCATTATTTATTCGCTGCATCAAATCGCCCGTCTTTTTTTCTTCGATGTAGCTGAGAGGCATTTTCTGAAGCTTTTCATATATATGATTTCTTAAATCCATAACCAGAAGATTGCTTGCCTTTGAAGATATGATGCTGTGTAAGACCGATACAACCATACTGATAACATTGGCAAGAAGCATTAGCCCCACTATCGTTATCAGTGTAGTTATGGAAGCATTTTTAATATTCAGCACATCATTTATCAGATGCTTTGAAAGAATAGGGGTAACTACCGTAACAAAGCTTGTTATCCAGAACAAAAGCAAAAGTGTTATATATAAGCCTTTATAAGGTTTTGCAATTTTAAAAAGCTTTTTAAAAACAGAAAGTTTATCACTGCAATGAGTGCATACAGTGGTGTTTTTAATATATGCTCTGCCGCATCTTGGACACGTTTTTTCCTCAGCAAAGGCTTTTTCATTAATTACTGGCTCCAAGCCCTCTGCAAGGTCATTAATAATTTCACATGCTGATGTAAATTCCTCAATATGCTCCATTGAAAAACGAACAAGCTGTTTTCTTCCTTTTACCGTAAAGGCTTCCAATATTCCTCCACCCGTATATTCGCCAAGACAAACCTTTTTAATATTTGCAATATTTTCCGCAAGAATAAGTCTGCCGTTTTCCGCAACGCAAAGCCTGTGTCTGCTTACGGCAAAAACACCTTCTGTATATGTGCCGTCTTCCGATACATCATAGGGCAGTGACAGGAGAATTTCTTCACCGTCGAGTGCAACGGACACAACATCGCTGTATTTAATTATTGATACCTTTGCACTCATGCCAATGCTCCTTTCTTTTTACTGTTCATGGGTGAAGCGGCACGCTTCTTTTTAGATCCAGATTTCAAGAATTTTTAACGCTTTGTCGTTAACCTTGGTAATATCGGGGATATAATATCTGTTCCCGTAAACATCAATAAGCATAACACGGTTATTTCCCATATTCCGCACATTACTGCTCATGTCTGTAACGGTAAATTCCCGCACTCCTGCCGTGGTAGTCACTTCCCACATGGTATGTCCAAATTCCTCGCTCACCTTATTAACCTCTGTAATTTCGGGAACGAAATAACGCTTTCTAAGCTCTCTGCGTACCATATTTAGCTGATTTTCGGGGATTTCGCTCAATGTCCTTAAAATTCCTACCTCTTTTTCCTTATCCTCACGGGAGTAATTCTCGCTTTTAATGCACAAATATTCTTCCTCATACTGAAAGGGGAACATTCTGAGCACGCTTACCCGTCCTATATCCTCACCTTTGTACTTCAGGCAGAGAAGACCGCTTTGAGTTTCATAAAACAACATATCGGAAGGACTGATGAAATCAAGTATATTTTCCATGTTATCTTCATTCCTTTCAAATTTCTGTAGTGATATTTAAGCTTTCAAGTTGCTTTTTTGCCATGGAGGCATAGACGCCGCCATCTTTATTAAACAGCTCTTCGTGCGTACCTTCTTCAACTACGCACCCTTCCTCCACAACAATCAGCCTGTCGGCATTTTTCAAGGTGGAAAATCTGTGGGCTATCGCAATGGTAGTCCTGTCTTTTATAAGAAGCTGCATTGCCTTTTGAATCTGCTGCTCCGTTTTAGTGTCAAGCGACGAGGTGGCTTCATCAAAAATAAGTATGGGCGGATTCATTAAGATTGCACGGGCAATGCTTATTCTCTGTTTCTCACCGCCCGATAAGTCTATGCCGCTTTTGCCAATGAGAGTATCATAGCCGTCGGGTAAATTCATAATAAAATCATGAGCATATGCTTTTTTTGCGGCATCAATAATTTCGTCACGGCTTGCCTCACCTTTTCCGTAGGCAATATTCTCTGCTATACTTCCCGAAAAAAGATATGTTTCCTGAAGCACCATTCCGATATTGCTTCTAAGTGTATCAAAGCTAAGCTCTTTCACATTGACGCCGTCAAGCAGAACCTCTCCGTCCGAAGTATCGTAAAGCCTTGTTATAAGATTTGTAATCGTGCTTTTTCCTGCACCGCTGTGACCTACAAGACCTATCATTTCTCCGCTTTTAACCGATAAAGATACATTTTTAAGAACAGGACGGTTTGGTTCATAGGAAAATGTAACATTTTTAAGCTCAACGTGTCCTTTCAATTTTTCTATTGATACCGGATTTTGCGATTCCGCTACATCTGGCTTTCTGTCTATTACTTCAAAAATTCTCTGAGCACTGTTCATACAGCTTGTCCACCAGTCAAAGGTTTTCACCATAAAGTTAACAGGGGTATAAAGCAGCGACAGGTATCCCACGAAGCTCATAAGCTCACCAAATGTGAGCTTTCCCGAAACAACCTGAGCTCCGCCCAGCCCCCATACAACAAGGCCACCGAGTGCCATGATAAAATTAAGAAGCGGAAAAACCTTTGCCGAAGCAACACCTTCACGGATACGGTTAGCACACAATTCCTTGCTAACCTTGCAAAATCTTTCTGTTTCGCTTTCTTCCTTCCCGAACGCCTTTACCACTCTTATTCCCATCAGGGAATCGTTAATAACGGAATTCATTGAAGATGATTTTCTCCACGAGAGCCATTTAAGCTTTTTAAATACACGGGCAGACCTTTTTATAATAAGTGCAATTATCGGAAGCGGAACAAGCACCGCAAGTGAGAGCAAAGGATTAACAATGAACAGGAAAAGACCCACCATGCAAATAGTCGCCCCATTTATGATAAAATTGGGAAGACCGTCATTTAAAAAATACTGGATATCAAGGGCGTCACTATTAATTCTGTTTAAGAGGTTTCCCGTACGCTTTGAGGTAAAGAAGCTCATTCCAAGCTTTTGCATAGAGGAAAAAACCTCGGTTTTAATATCGTAAATAATGTTTCCCGACATTTGTGCTCCGATTCTGCCCTGAAGTATTCCCAAAAATGTTGAAAAAGCGGCAATTCCCACAACCATCACAACAAGCTCTGCGATTCTGCCGTAAAACTTGCCGTTGGGGTTTAGTACATGGTCGTAAAGAACAGTTCCCGTGATATACGGACGGATAAGATTTATCCCCGTAATCAGAAATATTATGAGCATCATTTTCACAAGCTGTTTTTTGTACTTGGGCACATAGGAAAGCACACGCAAAAACAGCTTCTTTCTGCCCTGATTTATATATGAAAAATCCTCCCCTGTGTTTTCCTCCATATTTACACAATCCGCGTCTTGTCCGTCAATAAGTTTTCGGACAAGACTAATAAAGCGGTCTATTTTAGCCGAAACGGATAATGTGAAATATGAAAGTGCCATTTCCTCCGTTTGTGTTCTGATTAAAACTGCACCGGAGGAAATATAATTTTCCGTGCTTATACTTTCTATTTCGGAGTATTTTCTAAGGACAAAGGTAGTGTCCTCATAAATCACGCAAAGGGAATCCCTTAACGCACACATAACACTCACCCCGTATGTTTCGCTCTGAGATAAATCGCAAGTGACAAAAGCCACAAGTTCATCAGCGGCAATGCCGTAGGAACTGAGTTTTTTCACTATAACTTCTCTGTCTGTCTCATCAAATTTTTGCAACACTGCCACCTCCTTTATTCAAGCACACATACTTAAAGAATATTATACACTTTTTGGCAATAAAAAGCAATATAAATATGCGGATATGACCCAACTTTTTTTGTAAAAAAATAAGGATATAAAAAAGTTTTACTCCCTTATATCCTCACAATTATTAATTTCTCATTCTCTATTGTATAAACATCGCATCTACGATGGTAATGGTTTATGTGATTTCAAAGCTGATGGTTTATCAGCAATTCGCATGACAATCCTCCCGTCACACTTCATGTGCCACCCTCCTTTACACAAGGAGGGCTTTTTTCGGCTCCCTTGTGTAAAGGGAGCTGTCAGCGAAGCTGACTGAGGGATTGTATTTCATCTGCTAAACAATAAACATGGCATCGCCAAAGCTGAAAAATCTGTACTTCTCATTAACTGCGTGCTCATATGCATTTAAAATATTTTCCTTGCCTGCAAGTGCACTCACAAGCATAACAAGGGTGGATTTTGGCAGATGAAAATTAGTTATAAGTGCATCTGTCATCTTGAATTTATAGCCGGGGTAGATAAAAATATCCGTTTCTCCGCTTTTAGGCATTAACATCCCGTTTTCCGTGGCACTTTCAACAGTTCTGCAGCTTGTCGTTCCCACACAGATAACTCTGCCTCCGCTTGCCTTTGTTTCATTTACAAGCTTTGCCGTTTCCTCGGAAACAGTGTAATATTCGGAGTGCATTTTATGCTGAGTTACATCGGTAACCTTCACAGGGCGGAAGGTTCCTAAGCCCACGTGAAGTGTCAAGAACGCAAGCTTTACACCCATTTTTTGAATTTCATCGAGCAGTTCATTTGTAAAGTGAAGCCCTGCCGTAGGTGCGGCGGCACTGCCGTCGTGCTTTGAATAAACCGTCTGGTAGCGGTTTTTGTCCTGCAATTTTTCTTTGATATAGTGCGGAAGCGGCATTTCACCAAGTTCCTCCAGCACATTTTCAAAAAGTCCGTCATAAGTAAATCTGACTCGTCTGTTTCCTCCCTCAAGAATTTCTAAAATCTCTGCACAAAGCTTTCCTCCGCCAAATTCAAACTCCGCCCCGACTTTGGCTTTTCTTCCGGGCTTTAAGGCTACCTCCCACTCATCGGTGGAATACCTATGCAAAAGAAGAAACTCAATTGCTCCTCCGCTTTCTTTTTTTGAGCCGTAAAGCCTCGCAGGAATAACTCTGGTGTCGTTTAAAACAAGGCAGTCACCTTTTTTAAGATATGCCTTGATATTCTTAAAGGAATCATCCTTGTACTGCCCTGTGTTTTTATCAAGCACCAACAGTCTTGATGCAGTTCTGTCACAAAGGGGCGTCTGTGCAATACGCTCCTCAGGTAAAAAATAATCAAATTCCTCGGTGTTCATAGTTTCCAAATTACCTCAATTCCAAGCCTGTAAAATAATGCTTTAATATTTCTTCGTATCCAAAGCCGTTTTCCGCCATTCCTCTTGCTCCCCACTGGCTCATGCCTACTCCGTGTCCGTATCCTCCGCCTTCAATGGCATACTTTTCCACACTGCCCGTAGGATTAATATTAATCTGCGAAAGGGCTGAGTTTGCTGAGATTACGCTAAATCCTGCCACTCCTCCCGTTCCCTCGGCTGAGCAAGCGAAAAGCGGAGCCTTCGCCTCGCCCGATGTGGTGACAATTGATAAAACGCTGTCGGGACATATGCTGAATTTCTGACTGTAAAGTCCGAGAATTGTTCTGCATTTTTCACGTTGCACACTATGTGTACCATTGCTTCCGTGGAAAGTCATTTTAAGAACTCTTCCGCTGTCGGATACTGAGTCAACTGTAATATTATTAAGCGTACCAATATCAACCCCTGCATCGGAAAGCTTTTTTTCCGCTTCCTCTTTAGTCAGGGTGACATTCCATTTATATTTTGAAGCCTTTTCGGGGTTTTCATAAGTATCGGGAACGGATTTTAAATATTCTATTGAGCTTCCCCATACGTTTTTAACGTCCTCCGTCTGCCCCGCACTGGTAGCAAAGAAGAAAAGTTCCGCAACCTTGTCGTTATGATAGCCAAGTATGCCCTTTGTTTCATTTACCGCCGCTCTTGTATTCTCATGCTCGCTCGTAACGCCGCCGTAAACCTGACAATGAGTGGTGGGGCAAACATCAAATCCGTAATTTTTATGTGCACCTGTGCGTGTAAGCACATAATTTCTCGCACATACCGACTGAGCCTTCAAAGCCTCCTTAGGCCATGTATAGCTCATTTCTTTTCCCAAAACACTTGCCACATAATCATCTGTTCCCACATAGTTTACTACAAGAAGAGTGCCGTCAGTACATTTTTCGATATAAATATATCCTCTGTACTCCTTGCCGTCACACACGATCGTTGTTCCCTGCGGTGGTTGTACAGAAAGCTTTAAGATACCGCTTGCATCAAATTTATTCCACGATGCAAAACCCGTAGACCCCATTTCTATGTAAAGTTCCTCCCCTGGCTGTGCCTGATACAAAATCGTACCGACTGCGGCATCGTACACGGTAAGTCCTCCCTGGGAAGAAAGGGTTACACTGCTTCCCGAATTAGTGCCATACTTAATTCCTACGGAAACCTCGCTTCTGTACTCTGACGCCTGTGTTATATTTGCAAAAGCAATAATCGCTGTAAAAATCAAACATATTATGAGAATTTTCTTTTTCACATTACCTACCTCCCCATAGTCCGGCACAATACATCTAATCATATCATAATACTTTTTTCGACGAAAATCAAGAAATTCCTTTATTTTTGATAGGTTTTGCCTCAAAAAATTGACATATGAATATTTTAGTGATATACTGAATAAAAATGAATATTGATTGATAGGAGGTATGTCAAGTGAGAACTAAGTCAATTTTTACAGGCTCTTGTTGTGCGATTGTAACTCCCTTTGATAAAAACGGAAAAGTAAATTTTGATACACTTGAAAAATTGGTTGAATTCCAGATTGAAGGGAAAACCGATGCCATCTGCGTATGCGGAACAACGGGCGAAGCACCCACCCTTGCAGATGACGAACACCTCAAGGTAATAGAATGTGTTGTAAAAAAGGTTAACGGAAGAATTCCCGTAATTGCAGGAACAGGCTCCAATGACACAAATCACGCTATAATGATGTCAAAAGAAGCAACCTTGCTTGGTGCCGATGCACTCCTTCTGGTAACGCCTTATTACAATAAAACTACACAAAAGGGGCTTATCAGGCATTACACTGCTATTGCCGATACACTTGAAATCCCTGCAATTTTGTACAATGTACCGGGAAGAACAAGCGTAAACATTGCCCCCTCAACGCTGAAAGCTCTTTGCGAGCACCCCAATATTGCCGCTATAAAAGAGGCATCGGGAAATATGGCACAGGTTGTCGAAATGATGAGTCTATGCGGTGATAAAATTGATTTTTATTCGGGAAATGACGATATAAATGTTCCCATTACCGCCATCGGAGGAAAGGGTGCAATTTCCGTTCTTGCAAATATAGCACCCACTAAGACGCATCAGATGCTTCAGCTTGCCATGGACGGAAATATTAAGGAAGCAACAAAGCTGCAGTTTGAAGCTACCGAGCTAATCGGTGCATTATTCTGCGAAGTCAACCCCATTCCTGTTAAAGAGGGGCTTAATATTTTAGGTTTTGATGTAGGCATAGGTCGTCTTCCCCTTTGCGAAATGGATAGCAGCAATGCACAAAAGCTTCGCACGTGCATGCAAAATTACGGTTTGATAAAATAGAAGCGTGCCGCTTCACCCCCTTCGCGTTCTTAATAAATTCAAGATTGAAATGTCTTGCTCGCGACTAAATTACGCAATTTCCTGTACGGTAAAACAGCCGAAAACAATCTATTCTTTTCGGCTCATCAGGTTATAAAAACCAAAATCGTGCCGTATAATTAATTATACGGTGCGATTTTCATATTCAGATTATACTAAAAGGTGGATTCATATGATAAATATAGCTTTAATAGGTGCAAACGGAAAAATGGGACAGGTTATAAGCAGACTGCTTGAAGACAGCGAAACTGCACAGGTATCATTCGGTATTGATATTAATACTGCTTGCAACAACCCCTTCCCTGTATATTCCTCTCTTTCAGAGGCAAAAGAAAAATGTGATGTGATTATAGATTTTTCTCACCCGTCAACATTAGAGGCCACTCTTAAATATGCCTCAGAGAATAACAAGGCGGCAGTAATAGCTACCACAGGACTTACAAACGAGCAAATCGAGGCTATAAAAAATACGGCTGAAAATATTCCTCTCTTTTTCAGTGCAAATATGTCTTTGGGCGTAAATCTTCTTATTGAGCTTGCAAAAAAGGCTACCATGCTTCTTGAGGAAAATTTTGATATTGAAATCATTGAAAAGCATCACAACCAAAAGATTGATGCTCCCAGCGGCACTGCACTTGCCATTGCCGATGCGATTAATGAAACAAGTGTAAAAGCAAACGAATATATATATGACAGACACAGTACCCGTAAAAAAAGAAGCAAAAACGAAATCGGTATTCACTCTCTCCGTGGCGGCACGATAGTGGGTGAACACAGCGTAATTTTTGCAGGAACGGATGAAATCATCGAGCTTAAGCACACAGCAACGAGCAAAGAGGTTTTTGCTGTGGGGGCAATAAAAGCGGCGGCATTTCTCATTGGTAAAAAGCCCGGATTATACAACATGGGGAATCTTATAGGAGGGGTATGTTAAATAATGAAAAGAACTTCACTTAGGGACAGAAAGCTTCCCGATTACACCAAAGGGGAAGAAATTTTTAATATGGTCACCCACATTGTGGGAGGAGCATTGGGCGTTACTTATCTTGTTCTTTGCGTAATAGTTGCCGCACTTCACGGTAACGGCTACGGTGTTGTGGGAAGTGCCATTTACGGCTTCTCGGTAATAGTGCTTTTTACTATGTCCAGCATCTATCACGGACTTCGCCCCGGTATGGCAAAAAAGGTTTTTCAGGTTATTGACCACTGTACAATATATATCATGATTGCAGGCACTTACACACCTATTACGCTTTCGGGTATACGTGCTCTTGATCCGATGCAGGGCTGGCTTCTTTTCGGAATAGTCTGGGGCATCACCATTATTGCAATGGTATTTACAGCTATTGACCATAATAAATTCAGCAAGTTTTCAATGGCGTGCTACGTGGGGCTTGGGTGGTTCATCATTATTTTCTGGGATCTCACCTATGCAGTGCTCGGAATGGGCGGAACAGTATTCCTGGCTTTGGGAGGCGTGCTTTACACAATCGGTGCGGTCTTATATTCCCTCGGTGCAAAAAAGCGTTATATTCACTCGCTGTTTCACATTTTTGTGGATTTAGCAAGTCTGATGCATTTCTTCTGCATATTATTTTATGTGGTTTAAACTATAGAAAAAGCTTGACAAAAAAGCAAACTTTGTCAAGCTTTTTCTATACAGACAAAAATAAGCAAAAGTTGCCATAAAAAAATTGACATATAAATTTATTGGTGATATAATAATATCTAATGTTTTGTTTTATGATTATGAAAGGAATGATATATATGAAAAAACTTAATGTTGCAGTAGTCGGAGCTACAGGTATGGTAGGAAGAACTTTCCTGAAGGTGCTGGAGGAAGAAAATCTCCCCGTGGAAAACTATTATCTCTTTGCCTCTGCACGCAGTGCAGGCTCAAAGGTTGAGTTCATGGGTAAGGAATACACCATTGAAGAACTTACCGAAAGCTCTTTTGACAGAGGAATCGACATTGCACTTTTCAGTGCAGGCGGCTCAATCAGTGAGAAGTTTGCACCCATTGCCGCAAGCAAGGGCTGCGTTGTAATCGATAATTCCAGTGCGTGGAGAATGGATAAAGAGGTTCCCCTCGTTGTTCCTGAGGTTAACCCCGAAGATATTAAGTGGAACAAGGGTATCATTGCAAACCCCAACTGCTCTACAATTCAGGCTATGGTTGCACTTAAACCTCTTGATGACAAATATAAGATTAAGAGAATTGTTTATTCTACATATCAGGCAGTTTCAGGTGCAGGTATGGGTGGCTGGAGTGACCTTGAAAACGGTCTTAAGGGTGAAGCACCCAAGAAGTTCCCTCACCCCATTGCAAACAACTGTCTTCCCCACATTGACGTATTTCTTCCCAACGGTTACACAAAGGAAGAAATGAAGATGATTCACGAAACAAGAAAAATTCTCGGAAGAGAGGATATCAGAATCACCGCTACAACGGTACGTGTACCGGTATTTAACAGCCACAGCGAGTCAATCAATGTTGAATTTGAAAAGTCCTTTGACCTTGCTGAGCTTGTAGAAGTACTTAAGAATGCACCCGGTGTTGTAGTACAGGACGACCCCGCAAACAACGTCTATCCCCTTGCAATCAATGCAACAGGCTCTAACGACACCTTTATTGGCAGAATCCGCCGTGACGAAAGCGTAGAAAGCGGTGTTAATCTTTGGGTTGTTGCCGACAATATCCGTAAGGGTGCTGCGGCAAATGCAGTTCAGATTGCAAAGAAAGTTATTGAATACATGGACTAATTGGAGGTATATCAAGTGAGAACGAAGTCAATTTTTACAGGCTCTTGCTGTGCCATTATAACTCCCTTTGATAAAAACGGAAACACAAATTTTGAAGAGCTTAGGAAAATAGTAGAATTTCAGATTGAAAACAAGACTGATTGTATCTGTGCCTGCGGAACAACGGGCGAAGCCTCTACTTTAAACGACAAAGAGCATCTTGAGGTTATCGAGTTTATTGTTAACACTGTTAACGGCAGAATCCCCGTAATCGCAGGAACAGGCTCTAACGATACAAGACACGGAATAGAGCTTTGTAAGAACGCTTGCAGCCTTGGTGTAGACGGTCTCTTGATTGTTACCCCCTACTACAATAAAACAAGCCAGAGAGGTCTTATACATAACTACAGCGTTATGGCGGAATGTGTTGATAAGCCCATTATCCTCTATAACGTTCCCGGAAGAACGGGCTGTAACATCTCCCCCTCAACCCTTAACACCCTTGCAGACCATCCCAATATTGTGGGTATCAAGGAAGCATCGGGCGATATGTCACAGTTTATTGAAATGATGGCTCTGTGCGGAGACAGACTTGATTTCTATTCGGGAAATGACGATATCAACGTTCCCATAATTTCCATGGGCGGTAAGGGTGCGATTTCCGTACTTGCAAACGTTGCTCCCCGTCAGGCACACGATATGGTGCAGTTCGCTTTGGACGGAGATTTCAAAAAGGCGGCTAAAATGCAGTGCGAAGCACTTGACCTTATCAATTCTCTTTTCTGCGAGGTAAACCCCATTCCCGTTAAAGAGGGTATGAATATTCTTGGCTTCAATGCAGGTCCTACAAGACTTCCTCTTTATGAAATGGCTCCCGAAAACGTGGAAAGACTGAGAAATTCAATGAAAAACTATGGTTTAATTAAATAATAACATAAAAGATAAAAATACTGCGGTGATTAGTCACCGCAGTATTTTTATCTTTTATTCCCGTATAGGAAAATCGCGTAATTTAGTCGCATGAAACTGTGTTCGTGCAATGTTCAGCTGCGACGAGGGTGAAGCGGCACGCTTCTTTTGTTCTTTACTTTATTCTGTATCGCTCTTATTCTCTGTATTAATAACGGGCTCTTCCGTTTTTACACCGCTTGAAGAAAGCTCGCCTTTTTCAAAAACCTCTTCAAATTCCGCAGCATCAAGCTTTTCATATTTTATAAGTGCGTTTGCCACATTATCAAGCTTTTCACGGTTGTCTGTAAGAAGCTTTTCACATCTTGCATAACATTCATCAACGATTCTCTTGATTTCCTCATCAATAACCGAAGCTACACTCTCGCTGTAATTTCTGCCCTGTGAAAAGTCTCTTCCCAAGAACACTTCATGGTCCTCGCCCGTAAAGGTGATATAACCCAACTTCTCACTCATTCCGTACTGCATAACCATTTTTCGTGCAGTCTTGGTAACATGGTCAAGGTCACTTGATGCACCGCTGTTTATTTCGTTAAACACAATCTTTTCTGCCGCTCTGCCTGCAAGGGACATTATAATCTGCTCAAGCATTTCTTCCTTGGATATATAGCTCTTGTCTGTATCGGGAAGGCTGAGAGTGAATCCGCCTGCCCTGCCTCTGGGGATAATTGAAACCTGATGAACATTATCCTGTGTGGGAAGAAGCTTTGCCGCAACTGCATGACCTGCTTCATGGTATGCAGTCTTTTTCTTATTGAGTTCATTATGCTTGCGGTTTTTCTTTTCGGGACCCATAATAACCTTAAGGATAGCCTCATCAATTTCCTCCTGTTCGATAAACTTCTTATCTCTGCGAGCCGTAAGAATTGCCGCTTCGTTAAGAAGATTTTCAAGGTCAGCACCCGTAAATCCGTATGTGGACTTTGATACTGTTTCAAGGGAAACTGTATCGGAAACAGGCTTATTCTTTGAATGAACCTTGAGTATTGCCTCTCTGCCCTTCTGGTCGGGATAGTTTACCACTACCTGACGGTCAAATCTGCCCGGTCTTAAAAGAGCAGGGTCAAGTATATCGGGACGGTTGGTTGCCGCAATAATAATTACTCCTTCGTTTGTTCCGAAGCCGTCCATTTCAACAAGCAATTGATTAAGAGTCTGCTCACGTTCATCGTGACCGCCTCCGAGACCTGCACCACGTTGTCTACCCACGGCATCAATTTCGTCAATAAAGATAATCGCAGGAAGGTTCTTCCTCGCCTGTTCAAAAAGGTCACGCACACGGCTGGCACCTACGCCCACGAACATTTCAACAAAGTCCGAACCCGATATGGAGAAGAAAGGAACTCCTGCCTCCCCTGCCACTGCTTTTGCAAGAAGCGTTTTACCTGTTCCGGGAGGGCCTACAAGAAGCACACCCTTGGGAATCCTTGCACCAAGGTCAATAAATTTCTTCGGATTTTTAAGAAATTCAACAACTTCCTCAAGCTCTTTCTTTTCCTCGTCTGCACCTGCAACCATGTCAAAATTTATCTTGCTGTCTATGGCAGATTTTGCCTTTGATTTACCAAAGCTTCCTATTCCGTGACCGCCTGTCTGTGATTTCATAAATGAAAACCAGAAGAAGCCTATTACAAGAATCATAAGAACTGTGGGAATAAGAGAAATCCACCATGCACTGTCCTCAGGTGCCGGAACAGATGTTTTTATCTTTCCCTCGGCAATCTGGGATTTGATTTCCTCACCTGCAACCTCAAATAAGATTCCCGGTGTAACCTCTACCTGATACTCCTTACCATCAATAACAGCCCTTGTAACAGTGTCCTCAATAGTAAGCTTTTCTACCTGTTCATTATTAATCGCCGTCACCAATTCAGAAAAAGACTTTACACCCTTTTCAGGCTCACCCAGCGACATATTCATAAGCAAAATAATTATTATTGGTAAAATTATATAAAAGCTTATGCCTTTAAAAGACTTTTTCAAAATTATTACCCCCTTTAATACTTGATTTTAGCACAAGAAAAAGTTTTTCACAATCTATTTCACATTTTATTCATAATATTCGCTTCATATTTTATTCATAATATTCGTTTTTAAGTACACCTACAAAAGGATATTGGCGATACTTATAATCAAAATCCAGTCCATAGCCCACAACAAATTCATCGGGCACTTCAAAACCGGTATATTTTGCTTTAACATCAACCACCCGTCTTGATGGTTTATCAAGGAATGTGCATATTTCTACACTTTTTGCCCCTTGCTCATGAAGATATGCCTGCATTTTTTCAAGAGTTCTTCCCGAATCTATAATATCCTCAACTATAATTATATCCCTATCCTTAGGCTCGAAACCCTTTCCTGCATGAATTTCCACATTTCCTGTGGAAACTGTTCCGCTTCCGTAGCTTGAAGCAAATAAAAATGATATTTCGGCAGGAACGGTAAGCTCACGTATTAAGTCGGCAACAAAGATAAAGCTTCCCGTAAGAACGGAAACAAGCAAAATTTCTTTTCCGTCATAATCACGATTTATCTCTGCTGCAAGCTGAGTTATTCTTTCCTTTATTTGTTCCTCGGAAATAAGAATTTTCTTGATAGGGTCGTTAATATTTGGCATTTTCCTCTTACCTTTCTTTTGTAGATGTATATTTGATTATCAGAAAGTTTTTTGTTTTTTCGGAAACATTGTACTTTCCTGACTGTCTCAGTCCGCATAAATACAAAATTTCTCCGTCTTTTTCAACTATGGGGATATAATCCCTTTCGTACCTGTCTATTTTTTCATCGGTGAAAATATCACTCAGTTTCTTCGTTCCTCCGGTTCCTTTCAGGCACATTTTATCGCCGCTTTGCCTGTAACGCACAACAAACGGCGGTTTTAACTCGTCTGCATCAAAGAGTGCCATAAAGTTACCTGTTTTCTTTGTGGGAGCATCTGTAATTATTACCTGAATCCCCCAACCTTTACCATAAATAGCAGTTTCTCCCGTAAGCACAGATGTATATGATTCTTGTGGCACGCTTGTTCTGAGGCATACCTTATCATAGTTTTTTTCCGCATACACATTTTTGGTAATATCAAACCTTTTTCCGCTGTCCTTTTTCAAAAATTCCAAAAAAGACCAAACTCTGTCAAAGGTGATTTCTGCACCCCATTTTTTAAGAACATGTGCCGCTATTCTTCTTCCTATAGGCAAAGGTGCCTCAATAACGGGATTCACCAGAAGATACGTTTCAAAAAAGCATTTTTGGAGTAATTTTTTTGTCTCTTTTTCGAGAAATTCGTTATCCTCTGCAATCATTTTTGATGACTGTACTATTTTATGAGCAGCACCTTCTGAAATTTCCTCAAGACAAGGAATAACCGACAGACGGATTTTATTTCTCGCATAAATTGGGAGAGCATTTGTGCTGTCCTCGCACCATTTTTGGTTTTTATCCCGTAAATACTTTTCAATCTCGCTTCTCTTTACATCAAGAAGCGGTCTGATTATATTTTGGCGGCTATAGCGAATCCCCTCAAGTCCTGCAGAACTGCTTCCCCTTGCCAGTCTGAAAAGAACAGTTTCCGCACAATCATCAAGATTATGTGCAGTAGCAATTTTGGCATTACCCAATTTCCGAGATATATCCTCGAAAAATTCGTATCTTAGGATTCTGCCACATTCCTCTTCCCCAATTTTTCTTTCCTTTGCAATTTGGGTCACATTATATTCACGGTAGTAACACTCTACGCTGTAATCTCTGCATACTTTTTTTACAAATTCACTGTCCCTGTCGGACTCTTCGCCGCGTATCAAATGATTAACATTGGCAACGGCTATTTTAAGGTCAAGTTCCTCTCTAAGTGCAAGCATCACATTCAAAAGGCAAATCGAATCCGCCCCTCCCGACACTGCACACAGCACCTTATCACCTTTATTAATCAAGGAATTTTCACAAATTGTTTTCCTTACTTTTTCAAGCAGCACCCTTTATCAGCTCCTGCTGTCAAGATTCATAAACTTGGTATACTCACCACGCCATGCAAGATTGAATATTCCACATTCGCCCGCACGGTTTTTGGCAAGAATACATTCTACTATATTAGCCGCACTTTCCTCTGCATTTTCTTCCGCAATAGGTCTGCTGAGCATTATAACAATATCGGCATCCTGCTCAATCGAACCGCTTTCACGAAGGTCGCTGAGCATTGGTCTTCTCGCCAGCTTTTCAGAGGAACGGTTAAGCTGAGAAAGAGTAATTACCGGAACATTCAGCTCCTTTGCCATAACCTTGAGAGAACGTGACATATCACTAACCTCCTGAGTACGGCTCTCTCCCCTTCTTCCGCTGCCCTGCATAAGCTGAAGGTAGTCAATCACCACAAGTCCAAGCCCCTTCTCCATTTTGAGGCGGCGGCATTTAGCCCTTATCTCCGCCACTGTGATACCGGGGGTATCATCAATATATACAGGTGCAGTAATTATATCCTTAAGAGAATGGGCAATCTTTGTCATATCTGCCGCATCAATATCACCTATACGAAGCTTTCCCGATTCCACAAGTGCCTCGCTTGAAAGGACTCTGTTTACAAGCTCGTCCTTACTCATTTCCAAAGAAAAAATTGCTACAGGAACTTTTTCACGGATTGCGGCATTTTGTGCTATGTTAAGGGCAAAGCTGGTTTTACCGACACCGGGACGTGCCGCAAGAATAATAAGGTTACTGTTCTGAAGTCCTGCAGTAGCCGCATCAAGGCCTGTAAAGCCGGTGCGTATACCTGTAATTTTTCCGCCCCGGCGTTTACGCTCATCTAAAATTGCAAGGGTACTTTTTACAACCTCACCTATATGAGAGAAGCTTTTTGTTCCCTGCTGCTCGGATATTCTGAAGATAAGCTGCTCGCTCTTGTCGATAATTTCGCCTGCCGCAAGCTCGTCCTTCATGCCCATATCCATAATTTCATTTGCCGATTCGATAAGTCTTCTTAATGTCTTTTTATCACGGGCAATTTCAATATACTGGTCTAAGTTTTCTTTGGTGAAAACATTCTGAGCAATTTTTGTGATATAGGCAATGCCACCCACAGTATCGAGCTTATCTCCAAGCTTTTCCGAAAGCGTTACCATATCAACAGGTACGCCTTCTTCAAAAAGGGAGGCTATGGCATTAAATATTGTTTTATTTGCGGTAGCATAAAAGCACTCCTCGTCAAGCTTATCCATGGCATTGACAAGAGCCTTCTCGTCAAGAATCATATTGCCGAGAATTGCCGCTTCCGCTTCCAAATTATATGGCATGGTTCTGCCGATAGGCATATCCATAATATCACCGTTTTCTATAATTTTTATCTTTGAATTACTGAGGATTTACAACTACAGTTATTTTTGCAGAAATTTCAGGATAAATCTTAAGCTCCACCGTGGTTTCGCCTGTTGTCTTTATTCCATCGGGAAGGACAACTTTTCTCTTGTCTATCACATAATGAAGCTGCATTTTTACTGCGTCGGCAACATTCTGATTTGTGATTTTACCAAAGAGCTTGCCATTATCTCCGGCTTTTCCGCTGAGAACGATTTTTGCACCCTCAAGCTTTGCCGCAGCTTCCTTTGCCGCCAAAATTTCCTGTTCTTTATGATATGCCGCCGCTTCGTTCTTTCCTTTTATATTGTTAAGAACATCTGCGGTTGCAATTTCAGCCATTTTTCTGGGGAGTAAAAAGTTTCTTGCATATCCGTCACTTGCCTCTACCACATCACCTTTTTTTCCATGACCTTTAACGTCTGTTAAAAGTACAACCTTCATCTTAAATTACTTCCTTTCCTATTAAATCGTCTATAGCTTGTTTTAACAAATCTCCGGCATCTGCCACTGATGTGCCCCTGAGCTGTGCACCTGCCACCATCATATGACCGCCGCCGCCAAGCTTTTCAAGTACCATCTGAACATTAACCTCACCCAAGGAGCGTCCGCTTATAATAACGCTTCCCTCGGCATCACGGGCAACCACAAAAGATGCTTTCACATCATTGATTTCCAAAAGCTCATCAGCCGCACTTGCAATTACTATATGAGGAACAATTCCCGAAAAAAGTGAAATTGCTATGTTGTCCGAATAAATCTGTGCCTCTGTTACAATACATGCCTTGTGCTTGTAATTCTCAATGGATTTCCGAAGAAGCTTCTTTACGTGGAGAGTATCAACACCTGCGGCCCTTAAATAAGCCGCTGCTTCAAAGGTTCTTACCCCTGTTTTAAAGGTAAAGTTCTTTGTGTCCACGGCAATACCGCAGTATAAAGCCTCCGCATCAACGGTGGAAACTGCATAGTGAGCATCAAAATACTGCATAATTTCAGTAACCATTTCGCAGGTTGACGATGCAAACGGCTCGTGATAAACAAGGTCTGCATTTGAAATAAAGCTTTCACTACGCCTATGGTGGTCAATTACAACCTTGGTTTTTATACTGTCGATAAGTTCCGGCATTTCGGTATATTCGGGAACGTGAGTATCACAGATAACAAGAAGCGTTCCCTGTGTAATATAATCACGAAGTCCCGATTTTCCTATAAACATACCGTCATGGTAATGATTTTCCTCAATTTTTTTAAGAAGCAAATGCACTGTATCGTCCTTTGTCACAAGAAGAACCTTTGCTTCCTTTTTCACATAGCTTGCCATGTTGGCAATACCAATCGCCGCACCGATGGCGTCGGCATCACTGTCACGGTGTCCCATGATAAGCACATTGTCACAGGCATCTATAAGCTCCCTGAGGTTATGTGCCATAATCCTCGCCTTAACCTTGGTACGCTTTTCCGTTTCCTTGGAGTTTCCTCCGTAATAAGAAAATTTCCCGTCCTTTCTGATTACAGCCTGATCACCGCCTCTGCCCAATGCCATATCAAGTGCCTTTTTCGCAGAAATATTATTCTGATTAAAGCTTTCCTCACCAAAGCCAATTCCTATACTTATTGTGGGAGGCGTTTTCATTCCGGGATTATACTCTTTAACGGTTTTTAATATTTCAAACTTACCTTCGGTAAAGCTGTCAAGCTCCTTTTTGGTGAAAACGCAGAGGAATTTATCCTTTTCCGTTTTCTTAATAAGTCCGCCCGAATCCTGAATCCAGCCTATAATATTCTTATCAAGAAGATTTGCAACGTCCAGTCTTTCCTCCTCATCGACGCTGTCAATAGCTTCATCATAGTTATCAACCATAATATGGGCTACTGCACATTGGGAATTCATAAGCTCCTCTTTAAGAGCAAGAATCTCGGTAATATTTTCCATATAAAGCATAATTGCCGCATGCTCTGCAGAGGTTCTTCTCCTTACGTTAGCACGGACACTGTATACTTCCTCACCGATATGAACATTAACGCTTTCCTTTATGCTTCGATTATATATATCACGTATATTAATTTCAGGTAAAAGCTCGTTTATCTTTTTATCTGAAACCGACTGGAACAATTCCTTAAATGCAGAATTATACCACGCTACGCTTCCGTCCACTCTGATTCCTGCAATGGGGTTCATAGATTTAAAAAGTGCCTCGTTATTCTGAAGCTCGTCCTCGTCCCTTGCGGCATTACTTATATACTCACGCATTTTGCGGATTCTTCCGAAATGCCTGAGCACTTTCTCAAAAAATATACAAAGAGAGCAGATAAGCACGATTGATGCCAGAATTGCATTAAAACGAAAAAGAAAAATCGATGAAATAAAAATAATCAACGAAAAAATCGGCGTAGATATATGTGGAACATTATCAAACATCTCATTTTTCTGTTTCACTATCATCGCCTCCTTTTTTCGGTTCTCTGCCGATTTTTCTGAAGTTAAACAGCGAGTCTAATGCAGCAAGTGCGATATAAGCCGTATATCCATTAAGAAGCGGACTTGCCGCCGCCATGCCTAATGACGAATTAAGGATAAAGAAATGAATCAGCACCCTTAAAAATACTCTTAACTTTGATTTCTGCAAATAGTACTCAACAAAGGATATTCCTGCCGCAAGGCAAAACACAGAAATGATGACACTTACGTTTAATGCTACGGCATTCAAAGCTTCGTTTAAATTAAAATACGAAATAACAATTGCCGAAATAAGTATTACGGTCATCGGCAGAGGTATTCTGATATGTGAAAACTTATGTCTTATCGGGTAGTGTGTACGCTTAAGCTGTGCATTCACAGCCCACATCGTAACATAACCGATAAAGACGGATAAAATTATTACAACGGAAGGAACCAATATTCCTGCCAACTTGGACATATATTGTGCAAGCATATTAAATGCTTCCTTTGCTATGCCCGTTTCAGCAGGTATCTGTTCCATGACTATAGAGCCTGCCATCTTGAAAAGCTCTCCTGTAGAAGATGAAAAATATGCCGATACACTCATACCTGCCTGTGCCGCTATATAGTCAAGCCATATATAAAGAGGCACAAGTGTACACAGTGATGCAATCCAGACGCCGCTGAAAAAATCAATTTTTCTTCTTATGCACAGCATACAGCCAACTGCACACAATATGGATATAAGTGCCATAAAGAGTCCCGTCATCTGAGCATCGTTGCCAAAAGAAAATCCGTACAAAAGCATTGATATCAACATTGCACACAAGGAACTTACAGTGCCGGTAAGCGGACCGAACACCACATATGACATAACCAGATTATACGCACAAAGAAGCACCGCTATAATGGGCATTCCGAAAAGAATCGGAATGAGCGATACCAACATTCTTATTACTAATCCAAAGCCTAATTTTTCTTGTCGCATTTTACCTTTTCCTCATTTTTAATACTAAAAACCCAATTTATCCATACTATAATACCACATATTACCGCTGATGTAAAGATATTTTAACCAAAAATTAAAGGTTTTAGAATATGCTTTTTTATGTTGATTTTTAGTCGGGAATATGATAAAATAAAACATATTTTTTATGGGAAGTGTTTTTATGAGAATAAGTAACGGATATCTGCTCAGGAGCGTAGCAGGTAAAAATATTGTTGTTTCCGTAGGCTCAGACACCAGTTTTAACGGTATGCTTACACTCAATGAGAGCGGAGTTTTTTTCTGGAATTTACTTAAAGAGGGTACAACGAAGGAGAAAATGCTTGAAGCAGTTTTAAAGGAATATGATGTATCCCCCACACAGGCTATGCACGATATTGACGAATTTGTAGAAAAGCTGTATGAAGCAAAGATTCTGGAGGACTGAAATTAATGTACATAAATGAAAAAATACGAAACCTCGCCGCTTCGGTTGAGAATGAAATAACTCCTTATTTTGAAAGAATTGATGAAATTGCACGTTTCAATCAGGAAAAGGTTCTTGATGCATTTATAAAAAACCGCGTAGGCGAAAACTGCCTCAATCCTTCCACGGGATACGGCTACGGTGATGTAGGCAGAGAAACTCTTGAAGCAATATATGCTGATGTTTTCGGTGCGGAGGACGCTCTTGTAAGGCATAATATTGTAAATGGTACACACTGCCTTACGATTTCACTTTTTGCAGTACTTCGCCCCGGTGATACACTTTTAGCCGCTACGGGAAAGCCCTACGATACCTTGGAGGAGGTTATCGGAATTGCAGGCAACAGCGGCGGAAGTCTCAAGGATTTTGGCGTTTCCTATAAACAGGTTGATTTAATAGACGGTGACGTTGACCTTGAAGGAATTACAAAAGCACTTACCCCCGATGTAAAGGCTGTAATTTTGCAGCGTTCAAAGGGCTATGACTGGAGAGATACATTAAGCTGCGAAAAGCTTGGAAAGGCAATCTCACATATAAAGTCAATAAAACCCGATGTTTGTTGCATTGTAGATAACTGCTACGGAGAATTTGCAGAAACTACAGAGCCGAGTCAACATGGTGCAGACCTTGTTGTAGGTTCATTAATTAAAAATCCGGGCGGTTCTCTTGCTCAATCGGGCGGCTATATAGTAGGAAAAAAAGAATATGTGGAGCTTGCGGCATTCCGTCAGACAGCACCGGGAATTGGTAAGGAATGTGGTGCAACCCTCGGACAAAACCGCTATATGTATCAAGGGCTTTTCATGGCTCCCCATATCGTAGCACAGGCAATTAAAAGTGCCGTTTTTGCCGGTGCTTTGATGCAAAAGCTTGGATATGAGGTTAATCCCAAGCCCGAAGCAAAGCATTATGACATTATTCAGGCAATAAAATTCAACGATAAGGATAAGCTTATTAGATTCATTCAGGGAATACAAAAGGCGTCTCCTGTTGACAGCTTCGCCCTCCCCATGCCCTGGGATATGCCGGGGTATCAGCATGAAGTAATTATGGCGGCAGGTACTTTTGTATCGGGTGCAAGCATTGAGCTTAGTGCCGATGCTCCCATTAAGCCTCCCTATGTGGGCTTCATGCAGGGCGGTATTACATATGAAAGTGCAAGGCTGGCTATAATGAACGCCGCCGCAGAAATAATTGAAGATTAAGTACTATAAAAGACAAGACCTGCTTTTTTCAGCAGGTCTTGTCTTTTATACACATATGGTAACTTTAAGACTGAAGGCTCGCTCTGACGAGGGTCTTTTGCTTCGCAAAATCCACCTCCCTCGTCAGAGGGAGGCTAATAACCGACACACCACACTATAAAATCAACAAACGACTCATATCATGTTACTATAGCACCTTGTAGCCTTGTGCTTCTATAATTTCCTTTAAGGCGTCAAGAGAAATTTCTTTGTCGCTCTTTACAATCGCTTCTCCTTTTTCATGGCTTACGATTGCCTCTGTAACGCCCTCTAAAGCTTCGAGGGTGTTTTTCACTCTTGCCTCACAGTGGGGACACATCATACCTTCGATTTTAATAATTTTTTCCATTTGTTTTTTCTCCTTTACTGATTTATTACTTTTAAAGAAATTTAACCTGAGTGCATTAGTGATTACACAAAAGCTTGAAAGACTCATTGCCGCCGCACCAAACATCGGGCTTAACCGCCAGCCCGTAATGGGTATCCACACACCTGCCGCAAGGGGTATTCCTATCACGTTATAGAAAAACGCCCAGAATAGATTTTCCTTAATATTTTTAAGCGTAGCACGGCTAAGCTTAATTGCAGTAGCAACTCCCGAAAGGCTGCTTCCCGTAAGGACTATATCTGCCGATTCCACGGCAATATCCGTTCCTGCTCCTATCGCTATTCCCACATCAGCCGCAGTCAGTGCAGGGGCATCATTTATACCGTCGCCCACCATAGCGGTTTCACCGTTTTCCATAAGCTTACGTATGGCAGCCTCTTTCCCATCGGGAAGAACATCGGAAATAACCTCATCAATTCCTGTCTGCTTTGCAATAGCTTGTGCAGTACGCCTATTATCGCCCGTAATCATAACTGTTCTGATACCAATGTTTTTTAGTTCCTTAATCGCCTGAAGGCTGTCCTCTCTGATTACGTCTGCCACGGCTATAATTCCGAGAATTTTATTATTCTCCGCAAAAATAAGCGGTGTTTTTCCTTCTTCGGAAAGCTTTTGCACTTTGTTTATAAGTTTATCACTTACGCTAAGATGTTCTGCCATTAATTTAAGATTTCCTCCAAGAAGCACCTTATCGTTGAGCTTTCCCCTTACTCCGCTTCCGGGAAGTGCTGAAAAATCGGTAATACTGTCGGGCGATATATTCCTTCTTTCACATTCAATACTCACGGCTTTTGCCAATGGATGCTCGCTGTTCTTTTCCAGTGTAACAGCTACCTTGAGCAAATCTTCCTCATTAACATTATCCTCAGGAATAATATTCGTCACCGAAGGCTCACCCTTGGTAATTGTACCTGTTTTATCGAGAGCCACAATTTTTATTCTGCCTGTGTGCTCAAGTGCGGCAGAAGTCTTATACAAAATTCCTCGCTTTGCTCCTACGCCATTTCCTACCATTATCGCAACGGGGGTTGCAAGCCCTAAAGCACAAGGGCAACTGATTACCAAAACGCAAATACCCCTTGCAAGTGCAAATCCAAAGCTTTCCTTAAATAAAAGCCATACAATGACTGTAATTATCGAAAGCACAATAACCGTCGGAACAAAAACCGATGAAACCTTATCTGCAATTTTTGCAATAGGAGCTTTTGTTGCCGCCGCATCGCTCACCATTTGTATGATTTTAGCTAATGTTGTATCATTTCCCACATTAACTGCTCTGCATTTTAAAAATCCCGATTGATTAACGGTTGCGGCAGACACGCTATCCCCCACACCTTTATCCACGGGCAGGCTTTCACCTGTAAGGGCAGCTTCATTTACCGCACTTTCGCCCTCAATAACCACGCCGTCTGCCGGAATACTTTTACCGGGAAGAACAATAAAAATATCCCCTGCTATAACCTCGCCTGCAGGGATAACAAGCTCTTTGCCGCCACGTATGACGGTTGCCGTTTTCGGTGCAAGCTCCACAAGGCTTTTTATTGCGTTTGTGGTTTTACCTTTTGAGTAAGCCTCCAGCATTTTCCCCACCGTAATAAGTGTCAGAATCATGGCGGCAGATTCAAAATAAAGCTCATGCATAAGGGAATGTGCAGAAGCCAAATTCCCCTTAACATACGCTCCCGACATGGCAAAAAGTGCGTAAGTACTGTAGACAAAAGCCGCTAAAGACCCCATGGAAACAAGCACGTCCATATTGGGTGCACGATGAATTGTACTCTTATAAGCACTTATGAAAAATTTCTGATTAATCACCATCACCACTGCGGAAAGAAGCATTTGTACAATACCTACTGCTAAAGGATTATGGCGAAAAATTCCGGGGTATTCTATGCCAAAAAGCATCTGCCCCATGGAAAAATACATAAGAACAATCAAAAAACCTACAGACCATATAAGTCTTTTTTTCATATTCTTAATTTCGTGCTCTCCGGAAATATCCTCTCCGATTGCTTTTTCCGATTTTTCCCCATCCTTTGAAGCACCGTAGCCTGCATCTTGTACTGCGGATATAACCTTCTCCGCCTCTGCACTTCCCTCTACTATCATGGAGTTAGTCAGAAGATTTACACTGCAGCTTGTTACTCCTTCCACACAGGAAACAGCTTTTTCAACACGGGCACTGCATGCCGCACAGCTCATACCTGTGATATTATATTTTTCCATATGGCTGTCACCTCATGCCTATCTTATACTTTCAGACAAGAAATGTCAATAGTATTAGATTATACAAAATATTATTTTTTGTATAAAATTTTACTTTTTCTGCACAAAACAAAAATTTTGATTGAAATTAAAGTCATTTTGTTTTATACTTATAATAGGTATAATTATTTTTAGCATTGGAGGAAATATTATGTATTCAGAAAAGGTTATACAGTTTGGCGAAGGTGGCTTCCTGAGAGGCTTTGTTGACTGGATGCTCCAGATTGTAAATGAAAAAACAGATTTTGCAGGCAGCGTTGTTGTTGTGCAGCCTATTGATAAGGGTATGTGCGATATGCTCACTGCACAAGATTGTAAATATACACATATCTGCCGAGGCAGTGAGGGTGTTGACACAAGAAAGATTGACGTTATCTCTCGTTGCGTAAAGCCCTATGATAATTATGAAGAATATCTTAAATTGGCAGAAACCGCTTCTTTCCGCTTTATCGTTTCAAATACCACAGAGGCAGGTATCTGCTTTAATGAAAATGATAAGTTTGAGGATACACCTCCCGTAACTTTTCCTGCAAAGGTTACTCAGCTTCTTAAAAAGAGATTCGACCTTTCACTTCCCGGTTTTGTTTTTCTCCCCTGTGAGCTTATTGACAAAAACGGTGCTGTTCTCAAAAAGGTTATTCTTCAGTATGCAGACCTTTGGAATCTCGGCGATGATTTTAAGGCTTGGGTTGAAAAGGAGAATATTTTCTGCAACACACTTGTTGACAGAATTAACACCGGTTTCCCCAAAGATGAGAAAATAGACCTCGGCTATGAGGATAATATGCTCAACACTTCTGAGTATTTCCATCTGTGGGTTATCGACGGTTATAAGGAGCTTTGCAAAGAAATTCCTTTTGACAAGTGCGACCTTAACGTAATCGTTACGGACAATCTTGAAATGTATCGCACAAGAAAGGTACGTATTCTTAACGGTGCACATACATCACTTGTTCCCTACGCACTTTTAGAGGGCTTTGATACTGTTAAGTCCTGCGTTGATGATGAAAGAATGAGAGAGCATATCAAAAAGTGTGTATTTGATGAAATCATACCCACACTTGACCTTCCCAAGGAAGAGCTTATTGAGTATGCGGAAAGCGTAATCACACGTTTCTCAAACCCCTACATAAAGCATTACCTTTCCTCCATCGCACTTAACTCAGTAAGCAAGTTCAAGGTAAGAGTTCTTCCCTCAATCCTTGAATACATCAAGCGTTATGACAAGATGCCCGAAACACTTATCTTCTCATTTGCAAAGCTGATTGATTTCTACAGAACAGATATGACAAATGACGATAAAGATGTTTGCGAATTTATGAAAACTGCTTCTCTGGAGGAAATTCTTTCAAATAAATCACTGTGGGACGAGGACCTTACTTTCCTCTGTGCGGAGGTAAAGAAATATGTTAATAAATAATCTCGATAATGTAGAAATTAACCTTGAAGACGGTCATAAGTACGCCCGTTTCGACATTAAAGAGGGCGAAAACATTATAAAGTACGGTCAGCCTATCGGACACGCAGTAGGTGACATTAAAAAGGGTGACCATGTACATACTCACAATATGAAAACAAACCTTTCCGGAGAGCTTGAATATGCCTATGAGCCGGGCGAGGTTAGGCGTGATAAAATCACATCTGACCTTACCTTTATGGGCTACAGAAGAAGCGACGGAAGCGTGGGAATCAGAAACGATGTATGGATTATTCCGACCGTAGGCTGTGTTAATTCCCAGGCAAAGGTTATTGCAGAAAAAACGGGGGCAAAGACATTTACTCACCCCTTTGGCTGTTCACAGCTTGGCGACGACCATGAAACCACACAGCTTGTCCTTAAAGGACTTATAAAGCACCCCAATGCGGGCGGCGTTCTTGTACTGGGACTTGGCTGCGAAAACAATAACATTGACCTTTTCAAAAAGGTTCTCGGCACATGGGACGAAAACCACGTAAAATTCCTTAATGCACAAGACGCAAACGATGAAATTGAAGCAGGAATTGCCATTGTAAAAGAGCTTCAGAAGCGTGCAGAAAAAATGCAGCGTGAGCCTATAAGTATTTCCGAGCTTAAGATTGGTCTTAAATGCGGCGGAAGTGACGGCTACAGCGGAATCACCGCAAATCCCCTCGTAGGAAGGCTTTCCGACCTGCTCATATCAATGGGAGGAAGCTGTGTTCTTACGGAAGTTCCCGAAATGTTCGGTGCTGAACATCTTTTGATGAAGCGTTGTAAAAACGAAGAAATTTTTGATAAGACAGTTTCTCTCATCAACAACTTCAAGCAGTATTTTATCCGCCACAATCAGGTGGTATATGAAAACCCCTCCCCCGGCAACAAGGCAGGCGGAATCACAACTCTTGAAGAAAAATCTCTCGGTTGTGTGCAAAAGGGCGGTTTATCCGAGGTTGTAGACGTGCTTGACTATGGTGATACGCTTCAAGAAAACGGACTTTCACTTCTTAATGGCCCGGGAAATGACATTGTGGCAGTTACAAACCTTACTGCATGCGGTGTGCATTTGATTCTCTTCACAACCGGCAGAGGAACTCCCTTGGGTGCACCTGTTCCCACAATTAAAATTGCAACAAACCACTCCTTAGCCGAAAGGAAAGCAAACTGGATTGATTTTGATGCAAGTCCTATGCTCGACGGAATTGACCCCACCGAGGCACTTCTCGACTATTGTATTGAGATTGCAAATGGCAAAAAGGCAAAGAACGAAATTAATAAATGCGAGGAAATATCCATATTCAAGGATGGTGTAGTACTTTAATAAACTAAGCTTTAATTGCACTTTTGATATGGTTCTTGAGTTCAATTTTGGTGTGCAATATTTGACACTTCCCCTGATTTTACTCCAAATTTCCAAGCAACGTAAAAACCGCTTAACCCTATTGGTTAAGCGGTTTTTAACTGGTGAGCCATCGGAGATAAGATGCTTTGCATCTTCCCTGCTTGACGACCGCTCCGCTTTGCTCGCAGTACCCGTCTTCGCACCAACTTCGCTAAAAA
>JAZQAB010000063.1:0-6212 GCA_045545055.1 Clostridia bacterium
TTTTATAGGCTATTGCCGACCTGTTAAAAATCAGGAGGAGGCAATTTCCTTTATAAACGAAATTCGCAGTATGCACCGTCAGGCAACGCACAATGTATATGCCTACGTAGTAAGAGAGGACAATATTATGCGATACAGTGACGACGGTGAACCTGCCGGTACGGCAGGCGTTCCTGTGCTGGAGGTTATAAAAAAAGAGGGGCTTACAGACATCGCCGTAGTGGTGACAAGATATTTCGGCGGAGTGCTTTTGGGTGCAGGCGGTTTAGTTCGTGCATACGGAAAAAGTGCGAAGCTGGGTATTGATGCGGCAGTAAGAATAGAAAAGGTTTATTGCAAGCTCTACCTTATCCGCTGTGATTATTCTACCTACGGAAAGTTAGAATATGCAATAAACACCGAGGGCTACATTCTTAAGGACTGCGTTTTTGAAAACGACGTATGCCTGACGGTAGGCATGAAGCCCGAAATGGCAGACGCATTTTTAAAAACAGTGGCGGATATTTCGGGAGGAAGTGCAATCGTAAAAGAGCTTCCGGGCGAATACATAACAAAAGAGCTTTGAGAAAAATCTCAAAGCTCTTTTCTATATCTGCAACATGTGCTTTCTGCAAAATACTGCTTTCCCCATTTAAGTACGGGTATAAAAAACAGGCTAAGACAGGTGTATTTTACATACGCCTTATAATTGCAATATCTTCCGCAATTTGGGCAAATATCCATTTCGCCGTTATACGGAATTTCTTTTACACGGTCATATATTCCCATCATAAAAAACATTCTCTGTTACCTCAAATTTTAAGAAGTTCTGAAAAATCCTTGATATAATAATCGGCAACACTGCGAATTTCATCTTCACAATCTGCGGAGGTTTCGTCATAAACTCCGCAAACCTTTGCTCCTGCTTCCTTTGCAGTTTTGTCGGCATTAAAATTATCATCGAGGAATAAGACCTCACCTACGGGCACACCCATTTTTTCAGCCGCCATCACGTATATATTAGGGTCTGCCTTTGAAGTTTTAAAATCATCGCAGGACCATACATTATCAAAAAGGTCATATATGCCCAGTCTTTTCAGGCAGGGATCAAGCATAAAGTGAGGACTTGCCGTAAGTATGTTGAGACTCGCACCACGCGATTTTAATGCTTCTAAGGTTTTTACCACGTTATTCTTTGCAGGAATACTCTGTGTGTATTCCTCAATGGCATATTTAGTCATGAGAGCTTCTATTTCTTCCAAAGAAAGCTTTAACCCCAGTTTTTCTTTAAAATAGATTGCCGTGCCTTCATACCCCAGCGGCGTTATAATCCTTATAAGGTCATCACCATAGGAAATGTTATTTTCGTCCAATATACGCTGCATCATTCCTACAAAGGTAGGCATCGAATCAACCAGCGTTCCGTCAAAATCAAAAAGATATGTGTTCATTATTTTTCACCTAAATATTTTACTTTCCCTTATATTCACTACTCAGCATATGAACAAGCATCTCATGCAGAGATGAAATTGCCGAAATTGAGCAGGCCGTTATACAATAAGCCACTCCATAGCGGCGTTTCAGCATATATGGAATCAAAAATATTGCAAAACCCGTGATTTTATTAAGCTTGGTATGTAGTGATGAAAAGCGGTGAAACTTAACCGCTACAAACATATAGGTAATTATCCTGATTAAAACTACTGCAGCCGTTGCATACCATATCTGATACGGAAGTATCTCTATCATGGCAGGCATACATTTCATCGCCATAACGAAATAGAAGAACAAATCCGAAGCACTGTCAAGCCGTGCACCGAAGTTACTGACGGTATTTGTAATACGGGCAACAAATCCGTCCAAAACATCACTTACACCGGCAATAGTATAAATGATAAAAAACTGCGTCGTAAAGGGCTCGACAAACATCATCAGTAAAGTTCCCAATATTCTGACACACGTTATAGAATTGGCAAGATTAACGTTTTTCACATTAGTCCCCTTCTTTAATCAATAGTATAAAGGGCATTATATCATAGCAAAGAGGAAATTACAATATTTTTTTGTCAAAATTTATCCTATCATTATAAATAACAGGGGTATCAAAAGGAAGCAAAGTGTATTCATCACGCTTTTATTCTTTGCTTTTTTTATCCGCTATACGCAAAATAACTGTCCATGCCTTTTTCAGAAGCAGACCTACTAAATAAATCATTACGCTTAAAACCAAAAGTGCTACTGCTCCAAGTGCAATTAAAAGCTTAATACTCATAACCAAATCCCCTTTTATCTTGTAGTAATATCAATATAATCATCGTCTAATTTGGAATATACTATTTTCTGACTTTTGTAAAGTCCAAAGCAGCCGCTCATCATATAGCTGATACTGCATGCCAGAGCAAAGAAAGGGAGACCCTCTGCCCCAAAAACCTCCAGCGAAAGCACCATTGATGCTATAGGACAATTTACCACACCGCAAAAAACCGAAACAAATCCGATTGCTGCACCAATGGCAGGATTTAATCCCAACAGATTCCCCATTACGCACCCGAAGGTAGAGCCTATGAAGAAGGCAGGAACAATCTCTCCGCCTTTAAAGCCGGCGGAAATAGTGATTGCAGTAAAAATAATTTTTATCAAAAACGCTTCGCCGTTAGCTTCACCCTGCATGGCACGCTCAATTACATTCATTCCTGCACCGTTGTAATCATATGTACCTAAAAGAACCGTCAGAAGTACTATAATACTGCCCCCTGCAAAAGCACGCAGAAAAGGATTTTTTATAAATCTGTCCATTGTATGCTCACAGTTTTTAATTGCACTGCAGAAAATAATACTGACAACTGCACATAGCACAGCAAGCACGGCTATTTGTACAATCATGTCAAAAGTGACTGCCGAAAATTCTATTCCTGTAAAGGCAACACCATGCAAAGAAAACTGCTTTGCAATCTGCGACGCTGTCACAGCAGAAATAACACAGGGCATAAGCCCTGCATAGTGCATCACGCCTACATTGGTAACTTCGATGGAGAATATCGCCGCTGTAACAGGGGTTCCGAAAAGAGCCGCAAAAACACTGCTCATTCCCGACATCACGATTATTCGCATGTCCCTTTTACCAAGCTTTATAGCTTTACCAAAATTGTAACCCACGCTTCCGCCAAGCTGAAGTGCCGCACCTTCTCTTCCTGCACTGCCTCCCAGCATATGGGTAATAACCGTACTGATAAAAATCAGCGGAATCATTACAAAGGGAACTCTCTTATTCTCTCTGACGGATTTCATCACACGATTGGTGTCTATCTTCCCGTTTGGGTCAAATAAATAGTACAACAGTACAATTATTAATCCGCCTATAGGGAGCAGATATAATAAAAAGCTGTGATTGGCTCTTAAATCCGTCACATAGTCAATACATATGTGGAACACACTTCCCAAAAGACCGCCTGCAGTTCCTACTATCAGGGAAATAAAAACCCATTTAAGAAAGGTTTTAATGTAATTTAAAGAAAATTCAATATCTGTCTTTATACCGTCCAAAATCAATTTCTCCCATTCTGTAAAATTTCTTCACTGTCAAGCACCAAGGTAAACGGACCGTCATTTATAAGGGATATCTTCATATCCGCCCCAAAAACCCCGTGCTGAGTTTTTTTGAAAAGTCCTTTGCATCTTTCTATGATATATTCGTATAGCTCGTTTGCTTTATCGGGGCTTCCCGCATTCGTGAAAGAAGGTCTGTTACCCTTTCTGCAATCTGCGTAAAGGGTAAATTGAGAAACCACTAAAACCTCACCGCCTACTTGGTCTATGCTGAGATTTGTCTTACCGTTTTCGTCTTCAAAAATTCTGAGGCGGGAAATTTTCTCTATCATCTTATCGGCAATGTCCTTATTATCTTCGTTTGAAACGCCCAAAAGCAAAAGGTAGCCCTTTCCGATTTCGCCCACGGTTTCCCCTGCTACTTCTACCTTTGCCTGAAGCACTCTTTGCAAAACTATTTTCATAAGTGTTTTCTCCCCACTAAATTAATGATGCTATTATAAAATCAGTGAACGATTTAGATGCCACTCATTTTTATGCATCCCGTTCCTGATTTTCACTGCATGATATGAGTATAGCACAGGAGTGTTAAAATTTCAATTAAAAAATATAAATTCCATTAAATTGACGATAGATGTTTTCATATTTAACTGATTATTCAAATTCTTTTGCTTTCGAACAAAAAAGCAAGATGCCTATATTCAATAAGCATCTTGCTATATTCACTGTTTTTGGTTTATTATTTCTATCATTTCCTTTGGTGTTACAACATACTTCTTTTCCGGAAAATGCTTTATATTTCCGGTTACCAAATATGCATCTACATCTTTTCTTGCTTCCATAACAATTTCATAGAATACTGCATCATCAGGATCAGCAAAATATTCCTCAACAGGTTTTGCATCAATATAGATAGCACACTTTTTTAATTCGCCAATTAAATTTATAACTGCATCAATCGGAAAATGAAACTTTTTGCGGCTCAATACCTCAAGGTATTCGTTTAAAATATCTTCATTCAACAACAGTTGGATATTTCCAACAAGCACCTCTTTCAGAACAAGCGCCGGCATTGAATCGTTTTTGAGCATTGCAGACACAATGACATTGGTATCTATTACTGCATAATATTTCATTTACTTATACCTGCGCTCTGCGTTCCTTTCTGTATGATGAGATTTCAGCATTTATATCGTCAAGCGCCATTTCCGATACACCGTTATTTGATGCACTTGCATTAAGCTCCTCCATAAGTTCAAGAGCCTTACTTGCACTGTATCCCTCCTTTGGAAGCACCATACTGAAAGGAACACCATTTACATCAACAGACCTTTTTAAAAACATTCTCATCGCAGTCGGAAGGTCTATTCCCAATTTCTCGTACAAAGCTATAGCTTCTGCCTTTAAGTTATCATCAACTCGAACCTGTATAATAGATGTTGCCATAAAACTTACCTCCAATTCTATAATTGTATTTCTTTGCAATACAATTATACTATATTGTATGATAAACGTCAAGATTTAATCACAGAATTCTAGTTATATATACGCTATGATTTAAGTGTTGCATGGCTATAATAAAACTTGATATAGTTATAAGAAACTTTCTATCCTATGTAACTTCAATTGCCCGTTAGCAGATTAATATCATTTAAATTCCCATAAATCAAATCCTTGAATATAGAATCAACATATCTTGCCCAAGCATTTATTCTCTTTTCACCATCTTTTATAGGCAAAAAACAATCTATATTTAACCACTTAATTATTACTTGTGCAACTATTTTCTGAAGAATATTATATTTTTCATTATCGTTAGGAAAATACATTGTTCTGCCAGCATGTAAAAAATTATTTCTGTCCAAATACAATTTATCTAATACATTTGCTAAATTAGAGATGGATTCTTTTTCATAGTTAATAAACCTAGGTACAATTGATGCAATTCGTAACCTCTTTTCATTAAA
The DNA here is from genome assembly GCA_045545055.1 of Clostridia bacterium. Taxonomy (GTDB): domain Bacteria; phylum Bacillota; class Clostridia; order UMGS1883; family UMGS1883; genus UMGS1883. The sequence continues at coordinate 5,493 of JAZQAB010000063.1, forward strand.
ACCTTCCGCGAACAAAGATTCTAGTGCTGCAAAATAAAGCAAAACAGACACCTCAATATCACTATTTTCTTCTTTATGAATAACTCCCCGTGCAAACAACGAAAATGCATTTGCAAACAAGTTATCAAGCTCATCTCCATTCTTATGAGTAAGCTTTTCGTACAACGCACAAAAAAGGTGCTGGATCTTTTCATTTTTCATAAAATCAATATCAATTTTACACATAAGATGAGCATCACAACTGAAGCCATGTCCACACCTCCATAGGTCCTTAGATATAATAGCAACATGTTTGTTTTCATGCTGACCAAGCTCAGCCAACCTAAATATGCTTGATTCTATATCATTTGCAAAACATAGTAATTTAATAGTATCTATTGCAAGTTGTGCCATTTGGTATGAACTTCTTTTTATATTATCAGTTTGATTTTCAATTTCAATAACCATAATATTAGAATTCAGAAAATCTTTAGACCTACTCCTCTTTGTATTATTTATAAATTCTTTTAATTTAGATTCATTTATATTTTTTCCACAAATACCATAGAGTTGCCTAATTATTTCCTCTTCACTCTTTTGCGTTAAAATATGAAATTTCGAAAAGTTAATGTCTTGCTTTAAGCCAGAACCCTGTAATGGGAAAACTATATAATGCTTTTCTTTATTTGTTACAAATATTGCTTCGACATATTCTATAAGTTCTTCTATTACACTTTCAGT
>JAZQAB010000064.1:0-12280 GCA_045545055.1 Clostridia bacterium
TCAATCTTCGTAAGGCTTGGGACGAACTTCACGCATAAAGTCTGAAAAAGATTAAAAAATAATGCGAAATGCGAAATGCGGAATGCGAAGTGTTGGAAGATTTTCGTACTGCGAAAATCAACAATCATTTCGAACTTCGAACTAAAAAGAGGTCTACATAACTATGAAAAAAGAAGCACTTGAAATGGCAAGGCAGGCTTACATAACGGAAAGCCGGTGTATTAGTGAAATGGCAAAATATTTTGACGAGGAAGCCTACGGCAGGGCAGTGGAGCTTCTTAAAAATGCTCCGAGAATAGGAACAAGCGGATGCGGACACAGCGGCATTATCTGTCAGCATTTTGCACATCTTATGTGTTGCATAGAGCAGCCTGCAAGATTTATTTCCCCGGCGGAGGGCCCCCATGGGGCAACAGGCTTTTTGCAAGAGGGAGATGTAATGGTATTTGCATCACGCGGAGGAAAAACCAAGGAGCTTATGGTGCTTGTTGACATCTGTAAGAAGAAAGGTGTAAAAATCATTACCGTTACGGAAAACCTAAAGTCTCCCTTAGCCGAGGCGGCAGATGTAGTTTTAAAGCAGTATGTAAACCGTGAAACGGACAAGTACAACTGCCAGGGAACGACATCTTCAACCTCGCTTGCGGTAATTTTTCACGTGCTGCAAACTATGCTTATCGAAGAAACCGATTTTAAGAATGAGCAGTTTGCACTTGTTCATCCCGGCGGTGCAGTCGGTGAACGGCTTAATAAGTAAATTAATTTTAGAAAATATAAAAAATTTTTAGGAGGATTTTATCATGGAATTTAAAGTTTTTCAAAAGGAAATTGAGCTTCAGTCAAGAGGTTGGATACCCACTTTCCACGACATTTCAAAGGAAGTAAAGGAAATTGTAGAAGCATCAGGAATTAAGAATGGTACGGTTGCAATCGTATCTCATCACACAACCTGCTCCGTTATGGTTCAGGAGTGCTCACACGATATCGATTCATTCGACCTTGAGTACCTTCAGCATGACCTTCTCGATATCATGAGAAAGATGATTCCCGACTTTGCGGAAGAGCATCAGTACCGTCATCCCGGTCCTATCCATGCTCAGTACGGAAGATGGGTTAACGAGCCCGGTGACTATTCCAGCATGAACACAGACGGTCACTTAAGAAGCTGCTTCTTTGGCAGAAGCGAAACAATGACAATCAAGGACGGCGTTGTAGACGGCGGTCAGTTTGCTCACGTTTACTTCATTGACTGGGATCACGTTATTGCAAGAAGAAGACAGGTTAATATTACCGTTATGGGTACAACAGAAAGCGTTGAAGACAGAAAGTGGAATGACGGCAACGTTATTGATACACGCCATAAGTTTACTGATGAAGAAAAAGCATATGACGTACACTATGACCTTCAGCAGAAAAGATAACTATTATGAATCTTTTAGGAATTGATTTTGGAACAACCTCGGTAAAGGCAGTTTTGTTTGATGATAAATTAAATGAGCTTTGCTCATATACGGAGGATTATACGGTCAGGTCAAGCGGAAATATTGTAGAGCTTGAGGCGGAAAAATATTGGGAGCTTCTCCAAAATGCTCTCAAAAATATCCGAAAGGAAAATACTGTAGACGCTCTGTCCATAGATACCCAGTGCGAAACCCTTATCCTTACAGATGAGGACGGAAAGCCTGTTCGTGATGCTATTGTATGGCTTGATAACCGTGCCGAGGAAGAAGCAAGGGAAATTGAGGCACATTTCGGAAGAAAAAAGGTGTACGAAATTACCGGACAGCCCGAAATTACAGCAACTTGGCCTGCAAGCAAGCTTTTGTGGGTTAAAAAGCATGAGGGAGAAGTGTGGGCAAGGACGAAGAAAATTTTTCTCCTTGAGGACTATCTTCTCTACAAGCTTACGGGAAAATTCGTAACGGAGATGACTCTTCAGTCCTCTACCATTTACTTTGACATCAATAAATCCTGCTATTGGGACGAGATGCTTGATTTTATTGGAGCCAGCAAATCACAGCTTCCTGCTCTTTTAGGCAGCGGAGAGTACATAGGAGATTACGACGATATAAAGGTAGCTACCTCTGCAATGGATCAGGTTGCGGGAGCAATCGGTGCAGGCGTTACAGAAAAGGGCATTTGCAGTGTTATGACGGGTACAACCATGGCAATTTATATGCCCACGGACACTGTCCCCGAATATAAGGAGGACAGCTTTGTTCCCTGCCATTACAGCTATGACGGAAGCTATGCACTTCTTTCGTGGAGTCCTACTGCAGGCATGGCACTTAAATGGTTTAAGGAAGCGTTTTTAAAGGACGTTTCCTTTGACGAAATAAACCGCATGGCAGAAAAAATCCCCGTGGGAAGTGACGGAGTAACCTTCCTTCCTTATCTCTGCGGCTCTACCATGCCCAAGTATAATCCCGATGCACGGGGAAGCTTCACAGGGCTTACCCCTGAGCATACACCGGCTCATTTTGCACGCAGCATTATGGAAGCGGTTGCATGTATGCTAAAGAGCAACCTTGATTATCTTAATTGCGACGTGGAGGAAATCCGCGTTATGGGCGGCGGTGCAAAAAGCCCCCTTTGGTGCAATATGAAAGCCGACATTACGAAAAAACGCCTTATCACCCTTAAAAACAAGGAAACGGCATGCCTTGGCGGTGCAATTCTCGCAGGTGTAGGGGCAGGGGTTTTTGACTCTGTTAAAGAAGCGTGCAGTATGATTAAGACAGATAAGGTATATACTCCGCAGGGAAATGACTACAGCGGTGTTTATGCAAATTTTGTTAAATACGATTCTATTCTTAATGTAAAGGAGAGATAAATATGGTTAAAGCGGCATTTGTCGGCTTTGGTGAAGTAAATACACCCTATGAAATTATAGTAGATAAATGTAAAAATGCGGCTGAAAGCCTTAAAAAAGAAGGCATGGAGCTTATTGAGGTTTATCCCGTAACAGATGATTACGAGGAAAAGGACATCAAAAAAGCAATTGCTGCACTTGAGAATAAGAGCTTTGACGTGCTTGTTGTCTGCATTGCAGGCTGGATTCCCACTCATGCAGTGGTAAAGGTAACAGAGCATTTCCGTCATAAGCCCATGGTGCTTTGGGGACTTTGCGGTTGGATAGAGGGCGACAGACTCGTTACCACAGCGGATCAGGCAGGTACAACTGCAATTCGTAAGACATTTTATGACCTTGGATATACTTTTAAATATGTTTATGACATTATCGGACTTCCCTCCAAGACAAAGACTGTATATAACTATGCCTTAGCTGCATCGGCAGCGGCAAAGCTCCGCCACGCAAGAAGCGGTATGGCAGGTTATCGTGATATGAACCTTTATGGTACACAGGTTGACGGTCCCTCTTTAAAGAGAGAAATCGGTCCTGAAATCGAAACCTTTGAAATGCTTGAAATTGAGCAGCGTTACCAGAAACTTTCTGACGCAGAAATTCAGGAAGTTATTGATAAGTGTATGTCAAAGTGGAGCTTTGTAAAGCCTGCAAACCCCGAAAGCATGAAAAAGGCGGCAGGCTACTACCTTGCAGTTAAGTCCATTTGTGACGAAAGAGGCTACGACGCAATTTCCCTTAAGGACGTTGACGGCATGAAGAAGCTCCTGGGCTTCCCTCCTGCACCTATCTTTATGCTTCTTGCAGATGAGGCAGGACTTTGCACAATTCCCGAAAACGACTCTTTAGGTAACATCACACAGCTTATGGTGAAGTACTTAACAGGTCAGTGTGCATTCTACCTTGAATTTTACGAATTTTTCACAGACAGAGTTCTGGCAGGTGTTCCCGACTATGTTCCTGCAGAGGTAGTTGACGGTGATGTAACCGTTATGCCTGCGGCATTCGGCGAGCTTTCCGAGGGTATTCTTAACGTAAGCAAGGTTAAGAGCGGCATTGTTACAATGTGTCGTCTTACATACGATGACGGCATGTATTATATGCATATGGTTACAGGCGAGGGCATCACACCCCGTAAGTGGGAGGAAGCCGGCTGGACTCAGCCTGCACCGCAGCTTCCCGGTCTTGAAATCCTTCTTGACGATGTGGAAAGCTTTGCACAGAACGTAATGTGTCAGCATTACATTATTTCCTACGGAGACAACACGGAGGCTATCACAAATCTTTGCGATATGCTTGGTATACAGGTTATCAGATAAGGAGAACGAAAATGATTTATATTTTAGATACGGCGGATCTTGAAGCTATTCGTCATTGTAATGAATTTTATCCCTTAGCGGGAGTTACCACAAATCCTTCAATTATTGCAAAAGCAAAGGGTGATTTCTGGAAAATTGTTACTGAAATCAGAAGCATTATCGGTCCTGATAAGATGCTTCACGTTCAGACAACACAGAAAAAGGCAGAGGGTATCATTGAGGAAGCTAAGCTTCTTAAAGAAAAGCTGGGCGGAGAATTTTATATTAAAATCCCCATTGGAGAAGAAGGCCTAAAGGCAACAATGGAGCTTAAAAAATTGGGTATCGGTGTTACCATGACAGCAATTTTCACTCCTGCACAGGCACTCATTGCCGCAAAGGCAGGTGCAAGCTTTGTTGCTCCCTATGTAAACAGATTGGATAATATTATAGGAGACGGCTGCGAAGTTGTTCGGGAAATTACAGAGCAGCTTGACCTTTACGCTCTGGATTGTAAGGTGCTTGCGGCAAGCTTCAAGAATGCCCAGCAGGTACATAAATGTGCAAGTGTAGGTTGTCACAGCGTAACGGTAGCCGCAGATATTTTAAAGACTGTAATTTCTCATCCTATGACAGATGCTGCAATAGAAGGCTTTGATAAGGATTGGGAGAGCGTCTATGGAAATAAGACAATCCTTGATTTTTAATTGTCAGGAGGAATAAAAATGAGCAAGTTTTTAGTTGGTTGGGCGGAAGAGTCCATTGTTCCGGGCAGACCGGTTAATATTGTTGGTCAGTTCTATGAAAGAATTTCGGATAAAGTAGAAACTGAAATTACCGTTACGGCACTTGCAATTGAGTCGGGGGCAGAAGAGATGATAGCCGTTTCCTGCGACCTTACCGGTGTATCGAGTGACCTTATCAAGCTTGCAAGAGAAAAATTTACAGAGCTTGGCGGAGAAATTGCTCCCGAAAAAATCTTTATAGGATGTATTCATAACCATACCGCTATGGGCTATGGTAAAGCAAGAACATTCACAAAGGATATTCTGAACGAGTTTTTGCCCGATGGTAAAAAATACACCTCTATCGAAGCAAAGAGAGATGATGTATTTGAGGGCGAGGAAGCACTTACATTCCTTGCAGACAAGATTGCAAAAGCGGCAAAAGCGGCTTGGGATAACAGAGCCGAAGCAAAATATGCCAACGCATTCGGCAGAGCCGTGGTAGGTCATTGCCGCCGTGTAGTATATGATGACGGCAGTGCAAAAATGTGGGGCGACAGCAACCACGCAAACTTCAGTGAGGTTGAGGGCGGAAACGACAGCGGTATTGAGCTTATATACTTCTTTGATGCCGACAAGAAGCTTACGGGTATTATGGCAAACATTGCCTGCCCTGCACAGGTACTCGAGCATCACTACTTTATTTCCGCAGACTACTGGGGATATGTGAAGCAGAATCTTCGCGAAAAGTACGGCAAGGATATTTTCCTCATTCCCTTTATCGGAGCTGGCGGTGACCAGTGCCCCCGTGATATGGTGCGTTGGGTAGACCCCGAGCAGCCCGTGAAGGACCCTCATATCACAAGAGAGAATACCGTTCTTCGCAAGGCAGACCCCTCTATGTTTGATATCAAGGGCTGTAAGCTTATCGCAAAGCGTATCACAAATGAAATTATAGATGTGTTTGAAGCTCTTGAAGATAATGAAATAAAGGAAAACCCCGTATTCATCCATAAGGCACTTACCTTTGACCTGCCCCTCAGAAAGGCAACAATTGAGGAATATGAGCAGGCGGTGCGTGAAATTGAGTACTACGTGAACAAGAACCGTGATAAAGAGGTATTCAACTTCAAGGATAATGCGGCAATGTACGTATATGCAGGTACAATCCTCAGATATCGTCAGCAGCAGGAAAAGGAGATTTTCCCCATTGAAACGCATATTATAAGACTTGGCGATGTGGCAATGGCTACAAATCCTTTCGAGCTTTTCCTTGACTACGGAAACAGAATGAAAGCAAGAAGCAAGGCACAGCAGACCTTTATCTTCCAGCTTACAGGCGGACAGGGCGGCTATCTCCCCACCGAAAAGGCGGAAAGAGGAAGCCACTACAGTGCCTACATTTCCAGCGGTAATGTAGGACACGAGGGCGGAGATTTGCTGGTACGCAGAACTGTAAAGGAAATCAACGAAATGTTTGAATAAAACACAAAATGCGGAGTACGGAATGATATTTCGTGCTTCGCATTTTAGCTGACATATAAAGAAAGAGGGAGCAATAATGAGCAACTATACAAATCCGCAGGTCGACGGGGTACATATGCATCTTGAAAATAAAAAAATCGGAAAATATTTTTTCTGGTTTATATGGGTGATGTATGCTCTCATTTATATGACCAAATACTGCTTCAATTCGGCGATGGCTCCTATCGTCGAAGCGGGAGTGTTGACAAAAACCCAGACGGGCTTTATTGCTGCAGCATTTCATATAGTATATGCACCGCTTCAGATTTTAGGCGGTATGTTTGCCGACCGCTACAATCCTGAAAGAATGATAAAAATCGGCCTTTTTGGCAGTACAGTTGCAAACCTTGTTATATTTATTAATCAGAACTACTATGTTATGCTTGCGGCGTGGATATTTAATGCAGCGACTCAGTTTGCAATATGGCCGTCGGTGTTTAAGATTATGGCTTCCCAGCTCCCCAGAAGTGAAAAACCGAGGTTTGTTTTCCTGATGTCATTCAGTTCCACCTTTGGGCTTTTACTCTCGTATGTGGTTGCAGCGATGCTCCCTGAGTGGCAGATGAATTTTGCCGTATCTTTTGTAGTTTCCCTTATATTGCTCATAGCTATGTGCATTGTGTGCAATAAGGTTGACCGCTTTATGCTTCCCGATAAAGAGGTAGTGCTTGAGGCCATCAAGGAAAGAGGGGAAAAGGGTCTCAGTATGAAAAAGCTTGCCATAAGAAGCGGGCTTGTCTTATTGCTTGTGGTTTCGTTTATCCGTTGTATGGTGGGGCAGGGTGCTCAGACAATGACGCCTACAATGCTTATGGAGTCTTATGAAAGCATTTCTGCTTCCATAGGAAATATGCTCAGCGCCGTTATAATTCTCTCGGGAATAGCAGGTACGTTGACAGTAAAATTTATTTTCTACCCGAAAATCATCAAAAACGAAGTTCTGGGAATCGTTGCAACCTTTGGAGTAATAATTCCGATGTGCGTAATTTTATGTATGGTCGGAAGCCTGCCTGCGTGGGTTGTTATTCTGGCAATGAGCATCATTTCCTTTTGTACCTCGGCGGGATTCCTTTTCCTTTCGTACTACAATGCAAGCTTTGCAGCAGTAGGAAAGGACGGCGTTGTGGCAGGTCTTTTAAACTCTGCGGCAAGCATGGCTATCATCGTGCAGAGCTACGGCTTTGCAGCCATTGCCGACAACTTCGGCTGGAAAACGGTCACAAGGCTGTGGGTGGTGCTCAGCGTAATTGCTATGGCGTTGACCATTATGGCATTACCTGTTTATAATAAGTTCAAAAAAGGAAATAACTAATATAGTATAAAAAACCGCTTACTGAAAGTACGGAGTTAATAAGGAAGAAAAAGCAAGATTAGAAAAAATCTTGCTTTTTCTTCCTTATTATGTTAAAATATCGTTGTTGGAGAAATCCAACAACGATATCGGGCAAGTTCGAGGGCGGTTAGCCACCTTTTTATTCTGCTGATTTTAGCAGGGATTGGGGGTGGTTTTATGGGAAATGAATACATAATTTATTTTATGATTATTCTATTACTTCTTGTAATAACCATAAAAAAATAACTGCTCCTCTCGTCAAGTAGTAGCAGTTATTTTTTCTGTTTTTCTTGGCTAACCGCTTTGCGGTCTTGCCCTTTATCTGTTTATATTATAATCTAAATATCTGTTTTTGTCAATAAGAATTACGAAAAAGCTATGCAGACGAAAAATAGTCTACATAGCTTTTTCATATATCCGGCTTGTCAAGAGTAAGTGTTTTCAAAAATTTTTTATCACAATTTGAGATAAAAAAACAATACAACAAAAAAATGTGATAGGATATATTCATAAAATATTCAGGAGGTTTTACTGTGTCCCTAAAAAATCAACTTTTCGAAATCACAGAACATATTTCAAATTTAGCTTTTTTTTGACAGAGGCGAAGTTCTTGCTAATGATTTAAGCGAGCAGCTAAATCAAAAAATTAATTTTGATACTTCATTTGGAATTGCCTCTGCCAAGCACGAGCGGCATCTTTCCCGAGTGAAAGCCGATATACTGGAAAGTTATATTTCAGAAATGGCAAGTATTATAACGAAGCTTTCGCAAAAGGCGGAGAATGCCTATAACAGTATTGTTTCAGATGAAAATACAGAAGCATCATAAAACATTAATTTCACCACAAAAGGGGTTGCTCCGTTTTTTAGCGAAACAAACCCCTTTTAAGCTTTTTTATCTGAATAATCCTAATTTTTTCTTACATTTTATAATTCGCTTAACCGATTCATCAATACGGCTTTCGGAAATTTTTCCGTCTGTAACGGCATCTTTTACAGCCCCTATCATCGGCTTAAAATCTCCTGAAACGCAAAGCATATCATTTCCCGCCATAATTGCACTTACGGCAGGATTTTCTTTATCCGTAAATTCAGTAATAGCACCCATTGAAAGGTCGTCGGTAATGATGATGCCATTAAACCCTAATTCCTCACGCAAAATGGCGTGCACCTTCGGGGAAAGGGAGGCAGGCTTATTCTTGTCCATACTTGTGACAATATTATGGGAAACCATAACCATATCGGCACCCTCATCTATCCCTGCTATAAAGGGCTTAAAGTCTGCTTCATAAAAATTCTCAAGCTCTCTTGAATCAACCGACAGTCCAATATGTGTGTCAACGTTTCCTCCGTAGCCGGGAAAATGCTTGAGAGCACTTCCCATATGAAATTTTTCCATTTCATGAATAACTGTTTTGACATATTCTGCACTGCCTTTGGCATCAAGCCCTATTGTTCGTTCATAAATAAAATCCTTACTGTTTTGCGATATGTCGCAAACGGGGGCAAGGTTAAGGTTAATTCCCAGATTTTTGAGAAATTCACATTTTTCTGCCGTGTCCTCGGCAATCAAATCGAATCCGCCCTGTTCATACAAATCACGGGGAGAGGAAAAAGGAGTCTTCCGAAACTGCGGATAACGGCTTGCTCTGGTAACCACACCGCCTTCTTCGTCTGCTGCCGTAAACAGAGGGATTTTTGCGTTTTCCATACAATCCTCTATGCTCTTTTTAAAGGCTTCGGGATCGGAATTTTTAAAATGATTTCCGAAGAAGATATATCCTCCGAAGCCATACTTCTGCGTATAGATTGGAGCATCAACGGTAGGAAAGCTTACAATAAAAAGCTGTGCAATTTTTTCATCAAGCGACATAGATTCTAAGATTTCCTCTGTTTGTGTGTTGGAATAATCCTTAGTGTCAGCTTCTTTCTGAGGTGCGTCGGCACAGCCCCCCAAAAAAAGGCAAAGGGACAAAAGTAAAGGTATAAGCTTTTTCATATCAGCCCTCAATTCTGTAAAATTTCATGGCGTTGAGTGTGGTAATTTCCTCCACTTTTTCTGGGGAAACGCCTTTTATCTCGGCAATTTTCTCCGCTGTATAATGAATGTTCAGACTGCTGTTACGCTTGCCCCGATTGGGAACGGGGGAAAGGTAGGGAGCGTCCGTTTCAAGCACCAAATCCTCAAGAGGGATATATTTTACCGCTTCCACGGTGCGTACGTTGTTATTAAAGGTCACTGTGCCACCGATTGCAATTTTAAGCCCCATATCAAGCACAATTTTTGCAGTTTCCCTGCTTTCGCTGAAGCAGTGCATCAGCCCGCCGCCACCTTTGTATTCGCTTTTTAAAATATCAAGCGTGTCCTTGCAGGCGTCACGGGTGTGTATCACAAAGGGCAGATTAAGCTCCCTTGCAATGTGAATCTGCCGTGCAAAGGCTTCCTGTTGAAGCTTTTTTTCCACCTTGTCCCAGTAATAGTCAAGCCCGATTTCGCCTATTGCTTTAACCTTTGGGTGCTTGGCAAGCTCTCTGATTTCATTAAACCCCTGCTCGGTCATATCGCCTCCGCAGTTGGGGTGGATTCCTGCCGTGGCATACATAAAGTCATATCTTTCGGCAAGGTCAATTCCTCTTTTGGTGGAATCTATGCTACAGCCTGCATTTACTATAAATCCCACACCGTTTTCCTCCATAGAGGAAAGCAGTTCCTCCCTGTCAGGGTCGAACTGCTTGTCATCATAATGTGCATGTGTATCAAAAAACATCAGCAAACTTCACTTCCCAATTCCATATCGTCTGCGGGTGAAATAATTGAAAGTCCCTTATCGTTTGAAGCACAGAGAATCATGCCGAAGCTGTCCTCACCGCAAAGCTTCACGGGTTTAAGATTTGCCACGATTACAACCTTTTTACCGATAAGCTCCTCAGGTTCATAATGAAGTGCAATTCCGCTTACAACCTGCCTCTTTTCATAGCCGAGGTCAAGCTGCAATTTGAGAAGCTTCTTTGCTTTCTTAATTTTCTCGCACGCTATTACCTGTGCTACCCTAAGCTCGGTTTTTGCAAAGTCATCAATAGTGATTTCTTCCTTTGCTTCGGGTTTTTCGATTGCGTTTTCCTTTGCTTTCAAAGCTTCCTCCTCAATGGCTTTAAGCTCTGCCTCCACATCAATTCTTGGGAAGAGAACCTCGCCCTTTGTTACGGTGAAGCTTTCCTGCATACCCCATGTCTTGGCACTGTCCCAACCTCCGACAGTAGCACCGATTTGTGCTTTGATTGCAGGTGTGGTGCGTGTCATTACGGGTGCAATAAGCTCGGAAGCAATTCTGATTGCTTCGCAAAGGTTATACATAACTGTTTGGAGCCTGTCTTTCTTAGCCTCGTCCTTGGCGAGTGTCCAGGGAGTAGTTTCGTCAATATATTTATTAGTACGGCTGATGAGCTTCCAGATTTCACTAAGTGCCTGAGAGAACTGATAAGAATCCATAAGCTCCTCAACCTTTGCAGGCGTTTCCTTTGCAAGGGAGATAAGGTCGCTATCCATAGTGTCGGAAACGTTCTTGTTTGAAACTGTGCCGCCAAAGTATTTTTCCACCATGCTCACAGTTCTGCTTACAAGGTTACCAAGGTCGTTTGCAAGGTCGGAATTAATGCGGTTAATCAGTGCTTCGTTATTAAATACACCGTCTGCACCAAAGGGCATTTCCCTCATAAGGAAGTAACGGATTGCATCAACGCCGTATTTTTCCACAAGCTTCACAGGGTCAACCACGTTACCCTTGGATTTACTCATCTTACCGCCGTCAAGAAGAAGCCAGCCGTGACCGTAAACTTGCTTGGGAAGTGGAAGGTCAAGTGCCATAAGCATTGCAGGCCAGATGATGGAATGGAAACGCACGATTTCCTTACCTACAAGGTGTACATCAGCAGGCCAGTACTTTTTGAAATCCTCTTCATTATCGGAGAATGCACCGAGTGCGTTAATGTAGTTTGTAAGGGCATCAAGCCATACATATACAACGTGCTTGGGGTCAAATTCTACGGGGATACCCCAGTCAAAGCTTGTCCTTGAAACACAAAGGTCCTCAAGTCCGGGAATGAGGAAGTTATTAAGCATTTCATTCTGCCTGATTGCAGGCTGAAGGAAATCGGGGTTGTTCTTTATAAGGTCAATAAGCTTATCCTGATATTTGGAAAGCTTAAAGAAATAGCTTTCTTCCTTTGTCTTTTCAACAGCCCTGCCACAGTCGGGGCATTTGCCGTCTACTAACTGATGCTCTGTCCAGAAGGATTCACAGGGGGTACAATACCAGCCCTCGTACTCGCTCTTATAAATATCGCCTTTTTCATAGAGCTTGTTAAAAATTTTCTGAACTGCCTTAACGTGCATTTCATCAGTGGTGCGGATAAAGCGGTCGTTGGAAATATCCAGCAATTTCCAAAGCTCTTTTATTCCTTTTACGATGTTATCCACATATTCCTGAGGAAGTCGGATCGTAGCCATGTCGTTCTGTGTGCCAAGGAGTTGGTGC
>JAZQAB010000065.1:0-37127 GCA_045545055.1 Clostridia bacterium
AAAATTCTGTCCACATCATTTTCCTTTGCTGGTGGACAGAATTTAGAAACAGCTGAGGCTAAGTGCCGAATCTGTTTCGGTGGCACAAAAGAGTAATATTTTTCAAAACAAAACCCACTACTTAAAAGATTAGGTAAGGGTATTCCTTAGCCCGACAGGAGCGTTTTAAAGGTCCGGGAAATCGCAATCCCGGAACTTTTGCTTCTTTTGGTTACAAAAGAAGGGGTAACCTTCCCAATGTTAAATTTTGTTTCTTTATAAAGAAAATATGTTTGCAATTTCTTGCCTCACAACCATTGAAAAAACCTTTTCCATATGTTAAAATAGATATATCACCCACAGAAAGGTAATGTGAATATGAATTTTAAAGCCGAGCTTTCACGTGTTAAAGCCTCAAACTTTATACTTCTTACAATAGCAGGTCTTATAAATGCTTTCGGTGTCACTGTTTTTCTTGCTCCCGTAAAGCTTTACGACAGCGGAATTTCAGGCACATCTATGCTTCTTTCCCAGATTACACCTGAATATATGACGCTTTCTTTGTTCCTCCTGCTATTAAATATCCCCTTGTTTTTATACGGGCTACGCAAGCAGGGAGCTACATTCACAATATATTCCCTCTATGCCGTCGCCATATATTCTCTGGGTGCGTGGCTGATAACCGATGTGCTTCCCATTGATGTCAGCATGGCATCTCCTCTTGCAGGTGATGACTTACTTTTATGTGCCATTTTCGGCGGACTTATTTCGGGTATAGGAAGCGGTCTTACCATTCGTTACGGCGGTGCTATTGACGGAATTGAGGTAATGGCGGTAATATTTGCAAAGAAGCTCAACTTAACCGTAGGCTCTTTCGTGATGATGTATAATGTGCTTCTTTATGTCATCTGCGGAGTTACAATAAACAGCTGGATTCTTCCTCTGTATTCCATTGTAACCTACGGAGCTGCACTTAAAACCGTAGACTTTATTGTAGAAGGTCTTGACCGTTCAAAGGCGGTTATGATAATTACCGAAAAGCCTTCCGAAATCAGCAGTGCACTTATAGAGGAATTTGAATGCGGAACAACAAACATGCCTGCAAAGGGTGGTTTTTCGGGCAAGGATAAATCGGTGGTATATTTTGTTGTAAACCGTTTTCAGATTGCAAAAATGAAAACTATTGTTCATGCAATTGACCCTCAGGCTTTTATGACAATTACCGAGGTAGCAGACGTTTTTACAAGCCCTGCTTCCAATTAGTTTTATTAACTTGCTTTTTTATATGCGATGTGATAAAATATTACCAATGACTTTTTTGGAGGGAAATCCATGCAGATAAAAGAATCAGCGGAAAATTACCTTGAAACCATATATATGTTAGGAAATAAAAAAGATTTTGTACGCAGTATTGACGTTGCGAATGAGTTGGGATACTCGAAGGCCAGCGTTTCCGTGGCAATGAAATCCTTTCGTGAGGAAGGATATATCGTAATCGACACTGACGGCGGAATAACGCTCACGGAAAAAGGGCTTAAAATCGCTGAAAAAATGTGCGAAAGGCATAACATTATCGCAAAAGCACTGATACATTTAGGGGTAAGTGAGGAAACTGCCTACGCCGACAGCTGTAAAATCGAGCATGATATCAGTCAGGAAAGCTTCGACAAAATAAAGGAATTTTTGCAAAATCTTGCTGAAAATTAATGTTATATAACGGTATTGTTAAAATTGTGTTACCGCTATTGCAAATACACATTATATAGTATATTATATAGTCAGATACTAAAAAGGGGTGACCGACATGGCAATAAATCAGACCACACATATTAACATCGGAAAATCTCACGATGCAGAGATTGAAAATATTATCTGCAGCGTTCATGAGGCATTGGTTGAAAAAGGATATAATCCAATCAGCCAGCTTGTAGGCTATATTATGTCGGGCGACCCTACTTATATTACAGGTCATAAAGGTGCAAGAAGCCTTATAACCAAGGTTGAGCGTGATGAAATATTAGAGGTTGTATTCCGCAAATATTTAGCTGAGTAAATATTGAAAAAAAGGCTGTGATAGAACGTTTTATGCGTTTTATCACAGCCTTTTTTCGGTCTGAACTTTTTTACATCACTTTTTTATGAGGTCATCTTTTCCTGTTTTACCTTTTTGTCGATAACATGGCGTGATGCCAGTTCTTTTAACACATCGTCAACATCAATGCCCATCTCAACCATCATTACCATTACGTGATAATAAAGGTCGGCTATTTCGTAGATGGTTTCTTTCTTATCATTATCCTTGGAGGCAATGATAACCTCGGTGCATTCCTCCCCTACTTTTTTAAGGATTTTGTCAATACCTTTTTCAAAGAGGTAGGTAGTGTAGCTTCCTTCTTTTTTCTCTGTTTTTCTGCCCTTAATCATTTCAAAAAGTGCTTCGGGAGAAAATACGCCCTCCTCATCACTTTCAAAAACAACATCATTGAAACAGCTCTCGCTTCCCGTATGGCAAGCGGGGCCGTCTTTCTTCACATATACCAGAAGTGCATCGTTGTCACAGTCGGCAACGATTTTTATTATGTGCTGATAATTACCGCTTGTTTCGCCCTTGAGCCATAACTTCTGACGGCTTCTGCTCCAAAAACAGGTCAGTTTTTTCTCAAGGGAGATTTTAAGGCTTTCCTCGTTCATATATGCAAGGGTAAGCACCTTATTTGTCGCCCCGTCAATTACTATTGCCGGGATAAGTCCTTTTTCGTCAAATTTAAGCTTACTTATATCTATCATTTCAAACTCTCCTTACAGGAATATTATTTTTGTAAAGTTCTTCTTTAAGGTTACCGATTGAAACCTCTCCGAAGTGGAATATTGATGCCGCAAGTCCTGCCGACATCTTGGGAATTTCATTAAAGAGGGATACAAAGTCCTCTATTTTCCCTGCACCGCCCGATGCTATAACGGGAACGTTAACAACGCTTTGTACAGCTTTAAGCATTTCAATGTCAAATCCGCGTTTAACGCCGTCGGTATCAATGGAATTTACCACTATTTCACCTGCTCCACGCTCTACACCCTGCTTTATCCACTCGATAGCTTCGATTCCCGTGTCCTCTCTGCCACCCTTGGCGAATACGTGAAATTGTCCGTCCACACGCTTTATATCCACAGACAGCACAACGCACTGATTTCCGTAAATCTGTGCCGCTTCGTTTATGAGATCAGGATTTTTGATTGCACCTGAATTCACGCTGACCTTATCAGCACCGCATTTTAAAACTCGGTCAAAATCCTCTACAGTATTGATTCCACCGCCAACAGTAAGGGGGATAAAAATAGTGGACGCCACCTCACGAAGCACATCGGTAAAAAGCTTTCGTCCCTCAAAAGAGGCGGTAATATCGTAAAACACAAGCTCGTCTGCACCCTGCTCCCAATACATTTTTGCAAGCTCCACAGGGGAAGAAACATCGGAAAGCCCCTCGAAATTCACACCTTTTACCACTCTGCCGTTTTTCACATCAAGGCAGGGGATAATTCTCTTTGTTATCATTTTGCCACCTCGATTGCCTCGCTGAGATCTATGTCTCCCGTGTAAATTGCTTTTCCCACAATTGCTCCGTAAAGGTTCATACTGCGAAGTGCTTTTACATCATCAATCGTCGATACTCCGCCCGATGCTACAATATCCATAGTGAATTTTTCGGAAAGTTCACGGTAAAGCTCACGGTTTGTCCCTCTCATTGCCCCGTCACGGGAAATGTCGGTACATATAACTGTTTTCACTCCTAAATTTTGCATCTTGGCAAGGAAGTCCATACCGGAAACATTGCTTGTTTCAAGCCAGCCCTTGATAGCTACCTGCCCGTCCTTAAGGTCGGCACCTACGGCAATTTTATCGCCGTATTTTTTGCATACGCTTTCGAGAAATTCAGGGTCGTTTAACGCTGCCGTTCCTAATATTACACGCATTACACCTGCATCAATATATTTTTTCACGGTTTCCTCGTCACGGATTCCTCCGCCGATTTCCACCCTGAGTCCGCTTTCCTTTGCAACTGCGGCTACCACTTCAAAATTAGGAGTAGCGGCGTCCTTTGCCCCCTCAAGGTCAACCATATGGATATATTCAGCACCTTGAGCCTTAAATCCCTTTGCCACCTCAAGAGGGTTTTCACTGTAAACTGTCATTTGGTTATAGTCGCCCTTGTACAGGCGGACAGCCTTTTTATCATATAAATCTATTGCCGGAAAAATTAACATATTATTTTATCCTTTCGCTATCCATTTGGCTCCCCTTGCAGGGGAGCTGTCGAACATAGTGAGACTGAGGGGTCTATTTTTTCAATAATTTTTCTTTCCCATGGAGTCATGTTTTTTCTTAGCTCGCGTGCCAAAGGGATATTTTTTCTGTTATAGTCTTTATACATCGTTCCAACCCCTCCGTCTTTGCTTCGCAAAGCCACCTCCCCTTGCAGGGGAGGCTATTTACATTTCTGAAAATGCTTTAAGGATACTAAGTCCTGCCTTGCCGCTTTTTTCGGGGTGGAACTGACAACCGTAAACATTACCCTCCTCTGACGAAGCGGTAAGCTCGCAGCCATATTCTGCCGTTGCCGTCACGCTTTGGGTGCAGTTCGCCGCATAGTACGAATGTACAAAATATACGCAGTCACCGTTATTAAGATATTTAAAAAGCGGTGTTTCTTTCTTGAATATAAGGGGATTCCAGCCTATATGTGGGATACTTAACCCCTCACCTATTACATCGGCAATAGGTCTGATTTCACCCTTTATCAGTCCAAGGCCCTCATATTCTCCGTACTCATAGCTCTTGTCAAAGAGAAGCTGCATTCCAAGGCATATTCCCAAGATTGGCTTGCCCTTTTTTGCTTCCTCTATTATAACCTTATCAAGTCCGCTTTCTGAAAGTTTTCTTCGTGCATCACGAAAAGCTCCTACTCCGGGAAGAATTATTTTGTCGGCTGTGCGTAAAACATTTTCATCACTTGTTACAACGCTCTCTACACCTATCACATCCAAAGAGCTTTTAATGGAAAATAAATTTCCTACTCCGTAATCGGTTATTGCTATCATAATACTCCTTTTGTGGACGGTATAGTGTCCTTTGCCTCCGCATCAATTTTCACTGCACCGCGTATTACACGGGCAACCGCTTTAAATGCACCCTCAATTATGTGGTGAGAATTTCTGCCTGCAAGCTCCTTTATGTGCAGGGTAATAGCTGCATTTTTTGCAAATGCCTCAAAAAATTCATACACAAGCTCCGTATCGAAATCGCCCACCTTGCACGCAGGAATTGGAAGTTCACAGCAAAGCATACCCCTGCCGGAAATATCAACTGCCGCTAAAATGAGTGCCTCGTCCATGGGAAGTGTAATATCGGCGTATCTTGTGATTCCCCGACAATCGCCGAGAGCCTCCTTCAGTGCCTGACCGAGGGCAATTCCTATATCCTCAGTAGTGTGGTGATAATCTACATATGTATCACCCTGACAAAGCACGGAAAGTGTAAGGTTACCATGCTTTGCAAAAAGCGTCAGCATATGGTCAAGAAAGCCGCATCCTGTCTGAATTACGCCCGTTTCGCATACATCAAGATTGAGATTGAGTTTAATCTGGGTTTCTGCCGTTTTTCTGTCTATCGTAGAGTTTCTCATATTATCAGTCCTTTAAAATATTTTTTACGGTATTTACAAAGGTTTCCATTTCGTCAGGAGTGCCTATGGTGATGCGGTTATACTCACAAATCCGCTCACCTGTAAAGTGGCGAACAAGGATTCCGTTTTCCCTAAGCTTTTTATAAAGCTCCTCCCCGCTGATAAGGTCACTCTTTGCAAAAAGGAAATTGGTCTTGGACGGTAGGATTGTAAAGCCCATCTCCAAAAGTGCCGCCGCAGTTTTCTCACGAGTCTTTATAATTTCCTGTCTGTTATGTTCAAAATATTCTCTGTCTTTAATTGCACCACTGCCTGCCGCCAATGTCATACGATTTATGTTATAGGGGTTTATGCTGTAGCGGATAGTATTAAGGTCACGGCAAAGCTCCTTTGATGCCACACAGAAGCCAAGCCTTGCCCCTGCCATGGAGCGTGATTTTGAAAATGTCTGCACAACGATTAAGTTATCATACTTTTTAGTAAGAGGAATTGCCGTTTCTCCGCCGAAATCAATATAGGCTTCGTCAACAATTACGATGTTTTCAGGATTTGAGCTTACCACCCTTTCAATTTCCGAAAGGGGAGCAAAAATCCCTGTAGGTGCATTTGGGTTTGCAATAACAATGTTTTTGTTGATGCCTGTGTAGCGGTCAAAATCAATTGTAAAATCGTCCTCAAGCGGAATTTCCTCATAAGGGATATTGTTAACCTCAGCAAACACGCTGTAAAAGCCGTAGGTAATATCGGGAAATACAAAAGGATGCTCCTTATCTCCGTATGCAATAAAGGCAAAATTGAGTATTTCATCTGAGCCGTTGGAGAGCACCACATTTTCCTTTTCCACACCGTAATACTCAGCAATATCTTCCCTTAATGCACTGCATTCGGGGTCGGGATAAAGCCTTAAAAGCTCCGCCTGACGTGACGCTTCCTCTATTGCTTTTTTTGACGGTGGATAGGGTGACTCATTTGTATTAAGCTTGATATATTTCATATCCTTGGGCTGTTCACCGGGGGTATATGGGATAAGGTTTTTGTGCTTTACGCTAAAAAATTTACTCATGTTTTTTCCTTTCAATACTGACCTTCTATTCGCAGACGTACGACCAATGGTCGCCCCTACGGTATGACGGGGAAATTAATTTTGCATTTCGCCAAAGCGACTTACCGCACTCTTTGCATGTGCCTCAAGTCCTTCAGCCATGGCAAATTTATATATATCGTCGCTTACTTTTCTAAGTGCATTTTCAGTGAAATAAGTGTATTGTGTCTTTTTAATAAAGTCGTCCACGGAAAGTGGGCTTGAAAAACGTGCTGTTCCGCTTGTGGGAAGCGTATGGTTAGGCCCTGCAAAATAGTCGCCCAATGCTTCGGGGCAGTATCTTCCCATAAATATACTTCCTGCGTGCTTTACACGGTCAAGGTAATCAAAGGGATTATCCATGCAAAGCTCCAGATGCTCGGGGGCAATCTCATTTGCCGCCTCCACCGCAGTTTCAATATCCTTTACTATAATGATTTTACCATTGTTATCAATAGAAGTTCGTGCAATTTCCTCTCTCTGAAGCAGGGGAATCTGTCTTTCAAGCTCCTCACTGACCATCCGCGCAAGCTCACGGCTTTCCGTAACTAAAACTGCACTTGCCATCTTGTCATGCTCTGCCTGTGAAAGAAGGTCTGCCGCAACAAACTGAGGATTGCTTTTTGAGTCGGCAATAACAAGAATTTCACTTGGCCCTGCAATCATATCAATTGAAACCTTTCCGAAAACCTGCTTTTTTGCTTCTGCCACAAAGGCATTTCCGGGGCCTACAATCTTATCAACCTTGGGAATGGTCTGTGTACCGTAAGCGAGTGCGGCAATAGCCTGTGCACCGCCTGTTTTAAATACCTTTGTAACTCCTCCGATTCTTGCCGCCGCCAAAATCACGGGATTCACCCTACCTGCCTTTGCAGGGGTGGTAATCACGATTTCACTGCAGCCTGCAAGCTTTGCAGGGATACAGTTCATAAGCACGCTGGAGGGATATGCCGCCGTACCGCCCGGAACATAAAGGCCTGCTTTTTCAATGGGGATAATCTTCTGCCCTGTTACAACACCCTCGACCTCATTTATAATAAAGCTCTGCCTTATCTGCCTTTTATGGAAGTTCTCAATATTTTTTGCCGCTTTTTTGAGGATTTCAATAAGTTCGGGAGAAACGCTATTCATAGCTTCCTCATATTCCTCCTCGCTTACAAGAAGGCTTTCGGGAGCACCACCGTCAAACTTATCGGCATATTCCAAAAGTGCCTTATCTCCGTTTTTCCTGACATTTTCTATAATTTCGGTTACTGTCTTTTCAATAGAAGAGGTATCCTCAATGTCACGTGCAAATATTTCATCTATGCTGATTTCTTCATAATTATATATCTTAATCATTTTTGTTCTCCTTTTCGGAAACGTACGCTTCGATTGCATTTGCTATCTTTCCTATAACATCGTTTCGGAATTTGTAGCTGACCTTGTTGGAAATAAGACGGGCACTTATAGGCACTACCGTTTCATACGGACGAAGATTGTTTTCCTTAAGCGTTGTCCCTGTTTCCACTATATCCACAATCACATCGGAAAGCCCCAGTATAGGAGCAATTTCAATCGAACCGTTAAGCTTGATAATATCGATTTCACGGCTTAATGAGCTGTAATACTTCTTTGTGATATTGGGAAATTTTGTTGCCACACGGAGGGTTTTTTCGGGATTGTCCACAAAATCATTTTTTGCGGCTACCGCCATGCGACAAACACCCATTTTAAGGTCGCAAAGCTCATAGACGTCGGGGTTATATTCCAGGAGTATATCCTTCCCTGCCACGCCGATATCCGCCGCACCTCTTTCAACATATATTGCCACGTCAGAGGGCTTTACCCAAAAATATCTTACGCCTGTTTCTTCATTTTCAAATATAAGCTTGCGGTTATTTTCACGTATTGAGGGGCAGCCGTAGCCTGCTTTTTCAAAAATGTCATAAACCTTTTCTCCCAGTCTTCCTTTTGGGAGAGCTATGTTAAGCATATTATCCATTTACGATTTCGCCGCCTTTCAACACCTTGCAAAGCCTTTTGTAACGGATTGCACCGCTGTCTGCCTTTTGCACATTTACGCTTTCTCCGTTATTTTTAAAGCTGTCTGCCGCTTTTTTTATAATGTCATAGGATACACCGTTCTCATAAGTCAGAAGCACATCACAGTCATACTCCTTGTTGGTGGTATCAATTCTTTCCAGCATATCGGAGTATACTGCAAAGCCAATCGCTCCGCCTGCTTTCCCCATTCCTTTTAAAAGGTTATCATATCTTCCGCCTGAAAGCACACTTTTGGGAAGCTTATCAACATAGCCGCGGAAAACGATTCCGTTATAATACTTTGTATCGCCTATAATTGAAAAATCGATAAAGATATTATCTGCCAAATTGCAATGGGAGAGGTTTTCAACAAGCCTTTTAAGCTCTGCCGCAGAATCAATCATTTCACGGTTAATGCAAAGCTTCTCAAGCTTTGATATAACCTCGGTAGCCTTTCCCGAAAGCTCGCAAAGGCTTACCGCAATATCACATATCGCACTGCCTACTCCGTTATCCTCGCAAAGAGTACGAAGGGCAAAGCTGTTTTTATCTCCGAAAAGGGAAAGAAGTTTCTTCTCCGTTTCATCATCTACGCCCGCCGCACCTAAAAGCCCCTTGATAATTCCCACGGAGGAAATGTCCAAAATGTAGTTATCACTCAAGGTTTCAAGGCTCTTTATGGCAAGAGCTACAACCTCGCACTCATCAATTTCGCTGATTTCTCCCATGCACTCTATGCCTGACTGCATAATTTCCTTGATTTCGTGAGTAGTCTTGTCGGGGCGGTAAACATTCTCGTTATAATAAACCTTGCTTACTCCGCCCTCTGCACCTTTGTAATTTTTTATAATGGAAAGGGTTACATCAGGCTTAAGAGCCAGAAGCCTTCCACTTAAATCCGTAAAAGACACGATGTTTTCGCTGCCTACAAAATTGCGGTTTTTCACATACATGTCGTATTCCTCAAAACGACTCATCTTAAAAGGCATATATCCGCTTTCATGATAGAGGGCTCTTAAGGTATACATGATTTTTTCTTCAGTTTTTAAAATGTTATCATTCAGTGTCATTAAGACTCATTCCTTTTCTGGGGACAGGTCAATTTTTGTTGCACCTACGGATTACAAAAATGTCCCCGTCCCCTTTATTCACTTTAGCATTTTACCACGGTAAAGCGATAAAGTCAACCCTTATTTTAAAATTATCCGTTTAATTTTAGCATAAAAGTCCAATATAATCAAGTTTTTTCCGAATATTTACCCGTAAAAAGGGTGTGACAAACCTCAATACGGATTAGTCACACCCTCTTTAACTGTTGTTTGGCGACATTACATTTTATATAGTATCATATATAGCCTACTTTGTCAAGAAAAATAAGCTATAATTAGCCTATAATTATTGGGGAGGGATTCTTTTGAATACTTATAACGCCGTAAAAAATCGGATATTTGCACTGTGCAAGGAACATAATCTTACAATTAATAAATTAGCATCAAAATCCGCCATACCTCCCTCAACGTTAAAGAATATTCTTTACGGAAAGAGCCAAAACCCCGGAATTGTGACGATAAAAATGCTCTGTGACGGTTTCGGGATTTCAATAACAGAGTTCTTTGATACTCCCGAATTTAAAAAATTGGAACAGGAAATAGAATAGTTTTACAACAGACTGCTGCCAAAAGGCAGCAGTCTGTTGTGACAAAATGGGGACAGTCCCCATTTTGTACCATTTTTCATAATTTACATAATGATCGGCTGATACTGCACCCCATTGAGTGCACTTTCCACCGCAGGGATAAGATAATCCCACTTTGCCACAAGAGAATCATTTTTTCCGATGGGGTCATCCTGCCCGAAGGGTACAAAATAAAATCCTCTGGAATTTAAAAGTGTGCCGATATTTTTTGCCGACATACTAAGCCCATCGTTTGTAGACGGTGCAATTATAACGGGGCAGTTGTTTCTGAGAGTTGCCTTTGCCGCAAGGGGAACGCATCCGTCATAAATTCCGTTTGCTATTTTTCCCAATGTATTTCCCGTACAAGGAGCAATTACAAGAGCATCGATAAGCTTTTTGGGACCTATCGGCTCTGCCTCGGTTACGGTTGAAATTATTTTTCGTTTACATATATCTTCAATTTCCGAAATATAGTCTTTGCATTTGCCGAAACGTGTATCGGTTGAATACACCGTTTCACTCATGATGGGGAAAATATCGTAGCCTTCCTCCTTGACCTTTCGCAGGATATCGGTTACTTTCCGCATCGTGCAGAATGAGCCGGTAAATGCAAATCCCAACCTCGTATTTTTTGCATCCATAAACTATTCACCTAACTCACCAAATATATTGCAGATGGTTTCTTTTATGATATTACCCGCAGTTATCGGTGCTACCTTCCCCGGAATCCCAAGTGCCCAAATTACCTTTACACCGAGGTCCTTTGCCGCTTCCATATCAACGCCGCCGGGCTTTGATGCCAAATCTATAATAAGGCTTTCCTTGCTTCCTATCAGCACTTCACGGTCTATTACACACCCAGGGACGGTATTAAAAATAACGTCTGCACCCAAAACGCAATGAGGAAGATACGAAAAATCAACCGCCTGCATTCCCATGATGCGTGCTTTCGCTCTTTGAGAAGGTCGGCGTGCACAAACGGTCACATTTGCCCCCATTTTTTTAAGCATAGCTCCAAGGGGTTCACCCACCTTTCCGAAGCCCGTGATAACAACGTCAGAGCCGAAAACCGTTTGGGGAAGCTCCTCCATCATTATCTGAATTGCGCCCTCATAGGTGGGAACGGAATTTAAAATTTCCAGTTCCTCACGCTGAAAATAGTCAACCCACTTCACGTTGAATACATCTGCCACTGCTTTTACGCCATCAGACATTTTCCCTGCCAGAAGAAGCTTATTTTTTCCGATAAGATGAAACAAATCCTTGAGGAGTACCCCCTCGGAAAGAGATGGTGCTTCAACCGTTTTGTCATCACGGCTGCAGGGAAGCGGAAGAATTACCGCATCGGAGTTTTCCACCGCACTTTTAAGGGGTACGCTTTCATCAAAGAAATTAACCACAAAGCCTTCCTCTGTAAGAGCCTTCCCAAGATACTCGGTTCTTGAATCGCCGCCGATAATTAAAATTCGTTTAATATTCATAAAGAAAACACCTCTCTATATATTATTACAGAAAGGTGTTTTTTGTTAAAGTGTTATTATAAATTCCGCTGTGTTTTCCTGCGAGCTTTTTACGTTTATTTTTCCCTTGTGGCTCTTTACTATTTCCTTTGCCATAGAAAGCCCCAAGCCGTAGCCCGATGTGCTTCTCGATTCATCTATGCGGTAAAAACGGTCAAATATTTTTTCTATATTCTCACGCCCTATAATACTGCCTGTATTTCGCACCGAAAGCTCCATATGGTCTTTCCCCTGCTTTTTAAGAGAAACATATACCGTTTCATTTTTCGGAGAATACTTAATAGCATTATCAAGCAAAATGAAGACAAGCCTTGTAATTTGTGAAGAATCTACCATGCCATACACGTCAGGCTCTATTTCAGCTTCAATTTTAATCCCCTTTTCAAATGCCACCGCCTCAAAATTCAAAACCGCAGATTCTACAATTTCCGAAACCGAGGTTTTAACTCTGACCGTCGGCACATCTGCATCCATCTTTGCCATAAACAGAAGATTTCCCGTAAGCTCACTTAGTCGCTGAACTTCTGTTTGGACATAGCGGAGCCATTTTTCCTCGTCTTTTATTCTGTTTTCACTCTTAGATAAAAGCACGTCAATATTTGCATTAATTGCAGTTAGGGGCGTTTTCAGTTCATGGGAAGCATCTGCCACAAACTGCCTCTGCTTATCCCAAGCCTCCGACACGGGACGCATAGCCCGATTAGAAAACAAAAGACTGATAAAAAATATTATTGCAAGCAGCACAAATGCACTGGCACCAAAGCTGATAACGAGCTGACGGAGCATACCTTTTTCCGCAGTTATATCCACAAGTGCTATTATTTTTGCACCGTCTTTTATTTCCCTTGTCCGAAATCTCCAGATTACGTCCTCGCTGATAAATTCTCCGTCGGGTGCATTTTGTTTTAATGCCACCTCTGCAACTTTTTCATAATGCTCGCTGTTTTCTCCCAGCATGGAATCCGTGTGAACATTTCCCTCTCTATCGACAAGCACCGAGAAATTGCCTATATCCCTAAGCGGACGCTGTAGGTTTTCAGACTTTTTCACGTCCTCAGGCTTAAAATCGGGGGACGGAAAACGAAATCTTCCCGGTCGGTGAAAGGAATATGTACGCTCAAGTGCCGCATGGATATTTTGCTCCATGTGGTTATAGGTTATTGCGTATATAGCCGAAAATGCCACAACGATAAGACAAAAAATGCTTATCATACTCATCAGCAGCATTTTATTTCTCATTTTTTTAATCATTTGATTCACTCCGTATTCTGTAACCAATGCCCCTTACGGTTGCAATCGTTACACATTTTGATACAAATGCCAGCTTCTTACGCAAAAAGGAAATATATACCTCCGCATAATTCCCCTCCGCTTCCGAATCAAAGCCCCAAAGCTTTTCTATTATTTGTTCTTTTGAAATTACCATCGACTTATTGATAATAAGATACTCAAGAAGCTCAAATTCCTTTTTTGTAAGAGATGCTTCCCTCTGTGTACCGGATAGTTGCATAGTGGTTGTATCGAGAGTTATATCACCGATTTTCAGTTCGTTATTATTTACTATAACCTCATTTCCCCGACGGGTAAGTGCACGAAGCCTTGCCAGAAGCTCGCCCGTGTCAAAAGGTTTTGGCAAATAATCATCTGCCCCGCAGTCAAGCCCGTGGATACGATCCTTTACATCGCTTTTTGCAGTCAGAAGTATAATGGGAGTAGATATTTTTTCCTCCCTAAGTGTTTTGACAATATCAAAGCCGTTTATTCGGGGAAGCATCACGTCAAGTACTATGGCATCGTAAATCCCCGTCAGAGCATTGTCAAGCCCTTCCTCACCATCATTAAAGGTGTCAACGGTATAATTCTGCTGTGTAAGAAGCTGCGAAAGTGCTTCGGCTAAATATTTTTCATCTTCTACTATCAGAACACGCATTTTCCTCACACTCCTCAGCTAATAATACCTCTGTAAGCTTAAAAACAGCTTAATTAAATTCCCATCGGCTGATGCTTCTGTATGGATTGTTTAATCCGGGCTCAATGCTACCCGACAGATTTTCCTCCGTCATAAGGTTTTCGTTTTTAAAGGCTATTCCGCATATAGGCTGTTCTCTGAGGAAAACTTCTTCAAAATTAAGAAGTGCACTTACTCTTGATTCATCTGAAGGAGCAGAGGAAATTGCTTTCAGCACAGCCTCCATCTGCTCTCCAAAGTATCCGTAATTATTAAGTGCTCCGTCCTTCGAGAGCAAAAATTCAAAATCATACAGGTTAAGAAGGCGTGTTCCTCCTAAATACGCATCGAACTCGCCCCTTTTGATGAGAGCTTCATATTCATCAAAATCTGCTTCCTTTACCACCACATTTATTCCTGCGGCAAAAAGCTGACGGCTGATTAAGTTTGCACTTTTTATACGGCTTTGATTTTCGCTGTTAACAAGAAGCCTAAACGTAAGCTCTTTTGAGTTTTTATCACGCAACACACCCGATTTTTCGTCTTTTACAAAGCCTTCCATAAAAAGAAGCTCGTTTGTGTTGGCAAGGCTGTAGCCCGATGCATTGGACGATGCCTCTGTCCCCTGTGCCATGGGATGAATAGGCAGATTCGTTATCACCGCATTTTGTGCATAACATTCCTTTACAATTGCCTCTCGGTCAATGGCAGAAGAAATTGCACTCCTCACAATCTGAGAATCAAAAGGCTTTTTATTATGATTAAAAACCAAATATTCGTACTGTGTATGCGGATATGGGGTAATCAGTGTCTTTTCTCTGGGAATACTGTTCTCACTGTCAAAGGTCTCACTGGTTATAGCGTCTATAAGCCCGGTGTTAAACGAGGTTGTTGCCGTTTGTGCATCTCGAATCACCGTGATGTTTATTTTAGCAATCTTCGCCTCGCCCCCGTGCCATCTGTCAAAGCTTTTAAGCTCAATCATGGTGGCAGGATTATATTTTTCAAAGCAGTATGCTCCCGTGCCGATAATATTTTCATCAACATCATTGTTATGTGCCGCTACAATGGGGAAAGTAAGGGAATGTGCAATTTGCCCGTAGGAACGCTTCAATGTTATTTGAAGCGAAAGAGGGTCAATAGCCTGTACGCTTTCAATATTTTTTACACACCCATAATATTCCCATGAGGGGTTTTCCTTCAGCATATTGATTGTATGCACAACGTCTGAGGAGGTAAAGCTTACCCCATCATGCCACAAAACGGAATCCTTCAGCGTAACCACAACGCTCAGGCAATCGTCCGATACCTTAATATTTTCGGCAAGAACACCCTCTGTTTTCATATCCTCCCCAATTTCAAAAAGCGGCTCATAACACAAGGAAAGGCCGTCACGTATACTGCGGTTATCGGCGGCAAGCGGATTAAGGCTTTGAGGCTCACGCATTTGAATCGAAAGGACATCTGAGCGTTTTTCTTTCGGCTTTTCGCTCTCCTCTTTTCCACATGAGCAGGTAAAAGCCGCCATCGTCAATATTAAAACAAGCGTTAACAATCGTTTCTGAAGCTTCTTCAGCATAAAATACTTCACTCTTTCATACAAATAATTCCACCCAATGTTCCGCTTTTACCATTTTGTTTGCGGTGGGAGAAGAATAAATCATTATTACAGGAGGTACATATTCCCGAAAGGGAAATATTCTCCTTGGGAATAGCACAGTCTACCATAAGCGAGTAGTTTACCATGCCCAAATCCAGCATGTATTTTCCGTTTTCCTTGGCTGTATAAAATTCGGGCGAAAACCGCTGTGCCACATCCTCGCTGACCTCATAGCAGCACTTGCCGATACAAGGCCCTATGGCAACAAAAATATTCTGAGGCTTTGCACCCAGCCCTATAAGCTTTTCCACGGTTTTCTTCCCGATAGAGAGGGCACTGCCCTTCCAGCCCGAATGGACTGCCGCTATTGCCTCAATATCACAAGCGTACATAAGCATGGGAACACAGTCGGCACTGTAGCAAAGAATGGGAACGTTTTTTTCAAGCGTGATACATGCGTCCACACCTTTTCCCCAATCACTGCTTACACCTATGCCAATATTATCCCTGCCAATTATTTCAATATTATCGGTATGCTCCTGCCGTGTTGAGGACAGGCGGTTTATCTGCAACCCCAACTGCGAGCATAGAATTTCCTCGTTTTTCCGTACGCAAGCAATATCGTCCCCACGCCTCGGGCTCATGGAAAGGCTTTCATATTCGCCTTTGCTGACTCCGCCCTTACGGGTGGTAAAGCCATGCACAATATTATCAAATTTACAAAGCACCTCGCTTTGGTAAAGAGCAATTTTTCCTATCTGCACAATCTGCATATTCTTATAATCTCCTCTGCCTTTCCGGTTGCTTCATCAATTTTTATCACTGCCCCGCAAAGCTGCCCTTTCCCTTGAGCAACTTTAAAGGGCGGCTTTTTCGTGTCGGGCGGAAGAGTGAATCTTGCTATAGATGCGTCCTTATCAAGTCCTAAGACTGCATCACGGGCACCCGTTCTTCCCACATCTGTAATATAAGCACTTCCACAGGGCAAAATACGCTCGTCTGCCGTCTGTATATGGGTATGTGTACCCAAGAGGGCACTTACCTTGCCGTCAAGATAATATCCCAAAGCTTCTTTTTCGCTTGTCGCTTCTGCGTGAAAGTCAATTATTATATTGGGGGTTCTCTCCTTTGCTTTGGCTATAAGCTCCTCTGCCGCAGTAAAGGGCGAAATATTTTTTTCATTGATATAAATTCTTCCGATGAGATTTATTATGGCAAGCTTACTTTCCCCCACATTGACTATTGCCATACCTTCACCGGGATTATTCCCTTCAAGATTTGCAGGACGGACAATGTTTTCCCCGTCATTTAAAAGTGAGATAATCTCCTTTTTTGAAAAGGTATGGTTTCCCATTGTGAAAAAATCTATACCTGCACGGCACAGTTCCTCATAGCCACGCCTGTTCATGCCAAGCCCTCCGGAGGCATTTTCTCCGTTGGCAATGGTGTAATCTATATTAAATTCATCCTTTATTTCGGGAAGAAGCTCAAACACTGTATCTCTGCCGCATCTTCCCATAATATCTCCAATAAACAGTATATTCATTTTCAAAAACCTTTCTAAAGGGAAACAAAAGGGCATTTCAGCGGAAATGCCCTTTTTGTTTGTTGAATTAATGCAAGTGATTTTGCAAACAGAAAATGTTGCAATGGACTCAAAATTTATTTTGCGTAATCTGTTGTGCGAGTTTCACGGATAAGATTAATTTTAATCTGACCGGGATATTCAAGCTCGCTTTCGATTTTCTTGACAATTTCTCTTGCCACAAATTCCATATCACCGTCACCGATTTCTTCAGGTTTAACCATAATACGGATTTCACGACCTGCCTGAATAGCATAAGATTTTTCAACACCTGCAAAGGACGTTGCAATTTCTTCAAGCTGCTGGAGCCTCTTTATGTAGGCTTCAATGTTTTCACGCCTTGCCCCGGGGCGAGCCGCACTTACAGCGTCGGCAGCCTGAACAAGACAGGCAATAATTGTCTTTGCCTCAACATCACCGTGATGTGCCTCTATTGCATGTATAACCTCTTTATTTTCGTTATATTTCTTAGCAAGGTCAACACCGATGGAAATATGACTTCCCTCGATTTCATGGTCAACTGCTTTACCGATATCATGGAGCAGACCTGCTCTCTTTGCAGTTGCTACATCTACGCCAAGCTCCCCTGCCATAATTCCGGCAACATGGGATACTTCAATAGAATGTTTAAGAACATTCTGACCGTAGCTTGTTCTGAATTTAAGCTTACCTAAGAGCTTAATAACTTCGGGGTGAAGACCGTGCACACCCGTATCGAATGTAGCCTGTTCACCCTCCTGCTTAATGGTAGCGTCAACTTCTTTTCTTGCACGTTCAACCATTTCCTCAATTCTTGAGGGATGGATACGTCCGTCTACAATGAGTTTTTCAAGAGCAACCCTTGCAACCTCTCGTCTTATTGGGTCAAAGCCCGAAAGGATAACCGCTTCGGGTGTGTCATCTATAATAAGATCAATACCCGTGAGAGTTTCAAGTGTTCTTATGTTTCGGCCTTCACGGCCGATAATTCTTCCCTTCATTTCATCATTGGGAAGAGATACGACAGAAACGGTTGTTTCTGCAACGTGATCAGCGGCACAACGCTGAATTCCTGCACTTATAATGTTCTTTGCGCGCTTGTCGGCTTCTTCTTTAGCCTGTGTTTCAATTTCCTTAATCATGATTGCTGCTTCGTGACGAACCTCGTCCTCCACATTTTTAAGCAAATATTCCTTTGCCTCCTCCGCTGTAAGTCCGGAGAGACGTTCAAGAAGTTCCATCTGTGCCTTGTGGATGCCGGCAATCTTTTCCTTTTCATCATCGGCTTCTTTGATTTTGCGGTTTAAGGTTTCATCCTTTTTTTCCATAGCTTCCGCTTTTTTATCAAGAGCCTCTTCCTTTTGCTGTAATCTGCGTTCCTGCCTGGAGATTTCTCCGCGGCGTTCCTTCAGCTCTCTTTCGGCCTCGTTACGATTTTTAATTATCTCTTCCTTAGCACTGAGAAGCGATTCACGCTTTTTGCTTTCAGCGGCTTTAACAGCCTCCTCAACAAGCCTCTTGGCTTCTGCTTCAGCACTGCCTATCTGAGCTTCGGCAATCTTTTTTCTATGCGATATACCGAGTCGAAAACAAATCGTACCGGAGATGACTGCAAGAACTACTGCAACTACAGCAGCAATGGCAATGTGTACCACCATTGTAACACCTCCTTATATATATTAAGTGGCATAAATGTGACATAAACACATCATATTGAGCATACCATGCCCACAAAACCACACATATATTATATATACAATCAACAAAACTGTCAAGAAATTTTCTCAGCTTTTAGTCTTTTTTTACGTTTTCACAGCTTATGAGAAATTTTTCAAAAAAACAGTTGCAATCATGAAAATTATGTGTTATAATAGCTTTCGCTGAATTGGTGTTTAATTTTTTTAATATATCTCATTTTTTTGGAAAGAGGTGAATGTCGTGAGAGAAGGTATCCATCCCGATTATAAGCAGACTGTTATTAAGTGTGCATGCGGCAATGTAATAGAAACAGGTTCTACAAAGGAAAACATCTTCGTTGAAATTTGTGCTAAGTGCCATCCTTTCTTTACAGGAAAGCAGAAGCTTGTTGATACAGGCGGTCGTGTTGAGAAGTTCAGAAAGAAGTTCAATATGGACAAATAATTGCAAAGGCAGCCTATATGGGCTGTCTTTTGTTTTGGAGGTAATCTTATGAATACTGATATGTACAAATATAAATATGATTTACACGTTCATACCTCACCCGTAAGTAAATGCGGAGATTTTTCTCCCAAAGAGGTGGTTGACAGATATGTAGCGGCAGGCTTTCAGGGGATAGTTATTACCAACCATTTTTCACTTGCCGCCATGAATCCGCTTAAATCAAAGGAGGAATATCTTAATTTCTACCTTGCTGATTATAGGGAGGCTCTCTCCTGCGGCAAGGAAAAGGGGTTAGACGTTCTTCTCGGTGCGGAAATGCGTTTTCCCGAAAATGACAATGATTATCTGGTATACGGGATTGACGAAAAGGATTTATCCGCCGCTTATGATTACCTTTTCACCGAGTATGAAAAATTCTACGGCAAATTTAAAAACGGGAATAACATCATTATTCAGGCACATCCCTTCCGTTCTTCATGTACCCTTCAAAGTCTTGATATAGTTGACGGTATCGAGGTTTTCAACATGCACCCCGGTCACAACTCAAGAGTAGCGGTTGCCGCAAAGACGGCACGTGAAAATCCGCATCTTCTGATAACAGGCGGCAGCGATTTTCATCACGAAAATCATCAGGGAATGTGCGGAGTCTGCCTTAAGGAGAGGGTTACAGATTCTTTTGCCATGGCAAAGGTTATTAAATCCCGTGACTATATTTTTGATATATGGGGAAATAAAATAATTCCCGCTAATTATAATTGCTAAATTCTTTTATTGATTTTTTTGTCATTATATGGTAAAATATCTATACAATCTTTAAAGGAGCTTTATCTATGCGTGTACTGATGCTGACCTGCAACACAGGTGAAGGCCATAATTCGGCTGCAAGAGCAATAAAAGAACATTTTGATAATGCAGGCATTTATTGCGAAATGGCAGATTCACTGGCTTTTCTGTCGCAGAAAGCATCTAATTTTATCTGCAAGTGGAACATACGCCTTTATAAGCGTGCCCCCATGCTTTTTGGCTTCGGTTATAAGACTGCCGAAAAAACAGATATAAGGCACAAGAAATCCATGCTGTATGAAATTGTGGGCAAAGGTGCAAGAAAGCTTATAAACAAGATTAAAAACGGAAATTTCGACACTGTAATCTGCACTCATCCCTTTGCGGCAATGACGCTTACACGTGCTATCGTGAAATATAAGCTTTCCATAAGAAAAACATATTTTGTTGCTACTGACTACACCTGCAGCCCCGGCGTCAGTACAAGCAGGCTTGATTATTATATGATACCCCACGAAAGTCTTATTGGCGAATTTATGGAGCATGATATTCCCGGAGAGAAAATTTTCCCTTCGGGAATCCCTGTCAGCAACAAAATTCTCTCCCCTCTTTCTCAGGAGGAATGTAAAAAAGAGCTTGTCATAGCAAAGGACAAGCGTGTGATTCTCCTTATGTGCGGAAGCATCGGTTGCGGTCCCATGAAGGTGATTGCAAGGAGGCTTTCGGAGCTTCTGAGAAAAAATGAAATGCTGGTTGTAATATGCGGAACAAATTATAACCTGTATAATAAGCTTAAAGAGCTTGAAAACCCACAGTGCGTACGAATCTTAGGATATACAAACAAGATTCCTTTGTATCTTAACTGTGCATCTTTGATTATTACTAAGCCCGGAGGTCTTTCTTCAACGGAAGCGGCGACAAGCCATCTGCCCATGATTCTGATAGATGCAGTGGCAGGGGTTGAAACTCACAACATGAATTTCTGGGTTAACAATTCCATGGCAAAAACTGCCCGTACTCCCGAAGAAATCACTTCTCTTGCCCGCTATCTTATGGATAATGAGTGCGAGCTTTCAAAAATGAAAAATAAGCTTTCGGAGAGCTTTAAGGAAAGCTCTTCCGAGAAGATTTTCCGTTTTGTTTTAGAAAACGACAAATAAATTTATTAAATTACCGTTAAGATTTCCTCCGTTTTATTGACATAAAGACGGAGGAATGATATTATATATAGGATTATATTCAAACTGTTATTTCCGATGACTTATCAAAGGAGGAAAATATATTATGGCAGGCTTACTTGAAAAGCTCTTTGGAACCTATTCACAAAGAGAACTGAAGAAAATTCAGCCTATTGTTGATAAGGTTCTTTCTTACGAGGAAGATTTTAAGGCTCTTTCCGACAGCGAATTGAAAATGAAAACAGATGAGTTTAAAACCCGTCTTAAAAACGGGGAAACTCTTGATGATATTTTACCCGAAGCGTTTGCAACTGTCCGTGAGGCTTCGTGGCGTGTTCTGGAAATGCGTCACTTCCCCGTTCAGATTATAGGCGGTATTGTGCTTCATCAGGGCAGAATTGCCGAAATGAAAACAGGTGAAGGTAAAACCTTGGTTGCTACGCTCCCTGCCTATCTTAATGCACTTACGGGCGAAGGCGTTCATATTGTAACGGTTAACGACTATCTCGCACGCCGAGACAGTGAATGGATGGGTAAGCTTTACAGATTTCTGGGACTTAGCGTAGGTCTTGCGGTAAGTCAGATGACCCCTGAGGAAAAGCAGAAAGCTTATAACGCAGATATTACCTACGGTACAAATAACGAGATGGGCTTTGACTATCTTCGTGATAATATGGTTATTTACAAGCAGAATATGGTTCAGCGGGGACATGCCTTTGCCATCGTCGATGAGGTTGACTCCATTTTGATTGACGAAGCACGTACTCCCCTTATTATCAGCGGTGCAGGAGAGGAATCAACACAGCTTTACACTATTGCCGACAGGTTTGTACGCACACTTTCCTCCCTTAAATTTAAAGAGATTGACTCCAAAGAGGAAACAGACGACATTGATGCAGATTACATCATTGATGAAAAAGCTAAAACCGTTACCCTTACAAAAAGAGGTGTGGAAAAGGCTGAACGTGCGTTTAATGTTGAAAATCTTTCCGACCCCGAAAATATGACCTTGATGCACCACATCAATCAGGCAATGCGTGCCCACGGCACAATGCACAGAGATGTGAATTACGTGGTTAAGGACGGCGAAGTGCTTATTGTTGATGAGTTTACGGGCAGAATTATGATTGGCAGACGTTACAGTGACGGTCTGCATCAGGCAATAGAAGCCAAGGAAAACGTAAAGGTTGAGAGGGAAAACAGGACTCTTGCCACAATTACTTTCCAGAACTATTTCCGTCTTTACAAAAAATTAAGCGGTATGACGGGTACTGCAAAGACAGAGGAGGAGGAATTTCGAGGGATATACTCACTTGATGTTATTGAAATTCCCACAAATAAACCCCTTGCAAGAATAGACGAAAACGACCGCGTATATTTAAATCACCGAGGCAAGATAAAGGCTATTGCAGACGAAATTGCCCGTGTTCACGCTACAGGTCAGCCTATATTGGTGGGTACTGTCACCATTGATAAATCCGAAGAGCTCAGTGCAGTTTTAAAGGCACGGGGAATAAAGCATCAGGTGCTTAATGCAAAGCATCACGATAAGGAAGCCTTGATAGTTGCACAGGCAGGTAAAAAAGGTGCGGTAACAATCGCTACCAACATGGCAGGCAGAGGTACGGATATTATGCTGGGCGGTAATGCTGAATATATGGCAAAAACCGATATGGCAAAGCAGGGCTACAGCGATGAATTGATTTCCGAGGCAACAGGCTTTGCCGACACTACTGATGAAGCGATTTTAGAAGCACGTGCAAAGTACAGCGAGCTTTATGCAAAATATAAATCAGAAATAGAATCCGAGGCACAGGAGGTTCGCTCTCTTGGCGGTCTTTACATTATGGGTACGGAGCGTCATGAATCACGCCGAATCGACAATCAGCTTCGTGGTCGAAGCGGCAGACAGGGCGACCCCGGAAACTCCAGATTTTTCCTTGGACTTGATGATGACCTTATGCGTCTTTTCGGAGGCGAGCGTATAGAAAAAATGGTGGGGGCTCTTAAGCTTCCCGAAGATGAGCCGATTGAGCAGGGAATCCTTACAAGCGTAATTGAAAATTCCCAAAAGAAGGTAGAGGGTAAAAACTTTGCCGCAAGAAAGTATGTTCTCCAGTACGATGACGTTATGAATCAGCAGCGTAACACCATCTACGCAGACCGCCGCAGAGTGCTTAACGGCGAAGATGTCAGCGATTATGTCATGATGATGATTGGGGAAATCATTGACGGTGCTTTTGAGACCTATGCAAGTGCCGAATATCCCGATGACTGGAATATGGTCGGACTTATAGATTATCTTGAAAATATGTTCTTTATCAAAGGAACATTGGATTTTGAAAGCCGTGACTATAACAATATGGACAAAAAATCCGTCCGTGATGAAGTTTATGATATGGCAATGCAGGCATATGAAAGTCAGAAAGAGCTGTTTGGAGAAGCCTTTGGCGAGGTACAGAGAGTTGTTCTTTTAAGAAGCGTTGACAGCCACTGGATGAATCATATTGATGATATGGATCACTTGAAAGAGGGTATTAACCTGCGTGCCTACGGTCAACACGACCCCGTTAAAGAGTATACAATTATGGGCTTTGATATGTTCAATGAAATGAAGGCTCGTATCCACGAGGATACCGTGCGGAATCTTTTCCACGCAAGGCCTCAGGCACCCATTGAAAGAAAAATGGTGGCTACACCGCTTTCAACCTCCCACGGTGATGGCAGTGATACCAAAAAGCCCGTTAAGAAAACGGCAGAGGAAAAGGTTGGCAGAAACGACCCTTGTCCCTGCGGAAGCGGTAAAAAGTACAAAGCATGTTGTATGAATAAAGGTTGACAATGTCAACCTTTCAGAGCGAAAAGTTTCTGACGAAAATGTTTCGCTCTGAGAAAAGGGCTTTCGCTCGCGCACCGCTCACCGCGGTAGCCCTTGCAAGGAGTCAAAAACGAGGTACACGCCCTCTTTTTTGACAGATTTTATCGTCAAGGGGGTAGCCCCCTTAACAATCCCCCTATTTCAAATTTTTTGAAAGGAAGATAATAAATGATAGTTGAATATGAACAAATACGTCTTGACCTCGTGGCTATGGAAAAACCAATTGAGGAGCTTGGCATTGCACTTGATATTGACGGTGCAAAGGAAACAATTTCAAAATTGGAACAGGAAACTCTTGCTCCCGATTTTTATAACGACATAAAGAACAGCCAAAAGGTATTGCAGAAAATCAAGGAGCAGTCAAACAAAATCGAAAGATTCAAGGCACTTCAGGGCGATTGGGAGGATATGACAACCTTGGTTGAGCTTGCAATTGCAGAGGACGATGAAAGCCTTTTGGAGGAAATTCAAACGGGATTTAACTCCCTTTCCGAAAAAATTGAGAATATGAAGCTTGAAACACTTCTCTCTGGTCCTTATGACAAGAGTAATGCCATTATTACTCTCCACGCAGGTGCAGGCGGAACAGAGGCACAGGACTGGTGCCAGATGCTCTACAGAATGTATCAGATGTGGGCAGAGTCAAGGGGATATAAGGTATCGGTGCTTGACATTCTTGACGGTGACGAAGCAGGTCTTAAAGGTGCAAGTATTCTGCTTGAGGGACTTAATGCATACGGCTTTGCAAAATGCGAAAAGGGTATTCACCGTTTAGTCAGAATTTCCCCCTTCGATTCCGCAGGAAGAAGACATACCTCCTTTGCTTCCGTTGAAGTAATGCCCGATATTGAGGACGATATCGAAATCAATATCAATCCCGATGACCTTCGTATAGATACTTACCGTGCAAGCGGTGCGGGCGGTCAGCACGTAAATAAAACAAGCTCGGCTATCCGTATCACACATATCCCCACAGGCGTGGTTGTTGCCTGCCAGAATGAACGCAGTCAGTTCCAGAATAAGGACACTGCCATGAAGATGCTCAAGGCTAAGCTTATGGAGCTTGCAGAAGCCGAACAGAAAGAAAAGATTGAAGATATTAAGGGTGTACAAAAGGAAATTGCATGGGGCAGTCAGATTCGTTCCTATGTATTCCACCCCTATAACATGGTTAAGGACCACAGAACAAACTACGAAGTGGGTAATATTGGTGCCGTTATGGACGGTGGTCTTGACGGCTTTATCAATGACTACCTCAGAAAAGCAAGTTTAGGTCAATTAAATCTTAAATAAAAAAGTTCAGAACGTACAAAATGAGACACATTGGGGACAGTCCCCAATGTGTCTCATTTTGCAAACATCTTTGTTTTCTCCAATGTCCTTGCCAACATTACACCCAATATTCCGCAGGATATGAGTTCGCCTAAAAATACTGTCATAAATATAAACCAATATCCCTCGCT
This sequence comes from Clostridia bacterium, assembly GCA_045545055.1. Lineage (GTDB taxonomy): Bacteria > Bacillota > Clostridia > UMGS1883 > UMGS1883 > UMGS1883. Next base: position 25,518 of record JAZQAB010000065.1, read on the forward strand.
AACTCCGTACGCTATCTTTAGTACAAAAGGAACTATAATCGAGTTTGCCGCTATCGGAAACACTGCCGCCAAATAGCGGTTTTTTCCTAAATAGTACGTCCCCAATGCTCCCAAAAGAGTTGCAATCGAGCCAAAGATTATGTCCCACAGAGCCGCACCCGTCAAAAGGTTTGCCGCAATGCACCCTGCAAAAAGTCCCGGTATTGCCGAAAACGTAAACATGGGAAGAATTGACAGTGCCTCCGATATCCGCACCTGAATCACTCCGCTTGCCAGCCCGAATATATTGCTTATATATGTCAGCACTACATATAAAGCAGCTATTAATGCACCTTGGGTTAAAAATTGTGTTTTTCTTCTCATTTTTTATTTCTCCTTAGTTTTGATTTTCTGTATCTATATACAGAGGCGAGGATGGTTTCGAACTCGCCACTGCCTTCCCCTCGAGGGGAAGGTGTCACCGCAGGTGACGGATGAGGTGTCATCACTGACAGCCCTGTAATTTTAACCTTTTTTGCCCGATAAATCTTCTGTCAGGGTAAGATTCACGGTTTTCTCTTTGCCGTCACGGATAAATGTAACCTTTACCTTATCCCCTGCCTTGTATTTATCCCGGATTTTATTCATCTGGGTAGCTGTAGTGACTGCTTCGCCCTGCATTTTTATAATTATATCGCCTCTGGTAAGCCCTGCACTGTATGCACCGCTTCCCTCGGACACACTCATTATATAAAGTCCGCTTTCAACGGGAAGATTGTTATAATAAGCAATTTCCTTTGTCAGTTCACGTACAGACACGCCGATAATCGGTCTGCCCTTTACATACCCATACTTAACCAAATCCTGAACAATGGGGACTGCCTCATTCATGGGAATGGCAAAACCCAATCCCTCTGCTGAATTATCCACTAACTTTACGCTGTTGATTCCGATAACCTCACCGTACTTATTTATAAGTGCACCACCGCTGTTACCGGGAGAAATGGCGGCGTCTGTCTGAATAAGGTTCATTTCACGCTCGTCTACAACCATACTCCTGTTCACTCCGCTGATAACGCCTGCGGTAACAGTTCCGAAAAGCTCGCTTGCCATGGGGTTGCCGATTGCTACTGCCAGAGAGCCTACTTCCACCTCGTCGGAATTTCCTATAGCAGCAACGTGAAGCTCCTCTTTCGCCTCTATTTTAAGCACTGCTATATCGGTTTTTTCATCTCCGCCTATAACCTTTGCCTCATATTTACCGCCGCTTGTAAGATTTACGGTAATAGTCTGTGCACCTTTAATTACATGGTAGTTAGTCACAATCTGTCCGTCCTTACCTATAATTATGCCGCTGCCGATGGACTCTGAATTCTGCGTTCCGTAAAAGGTACGCACAGGCGTAGTGCAGGAAATACCCACGATTGAAGGTCCTACCTGCTTTGCAATTTCTTCGACACTCAGTTCCTTTTTCTCGGCTTCATTTGATATTGCACTAAAGCCTTCATCTGCATCGCTATAGGGTATGCTATGGGATAATATTATTTCCTTTTCCGCCAAGTCTGCCCTTGGGTTTTCAAAATATCCCACGAAGCTTAAAGTCATAACAGATGCTATCATACTTCCTGCAACTGCACCTGATATAGTGCTGATTATTGTTTTTTTACTCATTTTTTCTCATCCTTTCTTTGTCTGGATTTGTCCTTCCTCCAATATAAAAGTAAAGCATGCAAAGCTTCCTTCTTCACTTTCGGCATATATTTCTCCGCCATGCTGCGAAATTATGGTTTTCACAATATGAAGCCCTAATCCGACTCCCTTTTTGTCAAAGCTTCGGCTCTTGTCCGATTTATAGAATCTTTCCCATATATGCCTCAGCTCGTCCTCCGATATGCCCTCTCCGCTGTTTTTTACCGAAACCTTAACCCTTCCGTTAATTTTTTCGGTCGTAACCTCTATATCGCCGCCTTCGGGAGTGAACTTTATCGCATTGTCAATAAGGTTTATCATTACTCTCTTTATAGCATCCTTATCGGCAAGGGCAAAGCATTCTTCCTCGTCAAGCTCAAGATTAACATTGATTTTCTTGTCTGTCAAGACTTTCTCGTATGCAATTATGCACTCTGCCGCAATGCGGTTCATATCCACATTGGTTTTTTCTATTTTGATTTTTCCCTGTTCCAGCCTTGATGACTCCAAAAGGTCGTTTACAAGTCTGCTGAGCCTCTTTATTTCGCTCAGAACAATATCTAAGTACTTCGTCTTTTGCTCCTCGGCAATGGTTCCGTCAAGAATACCCTCCACAAAGCCTCCTATAATAGTCATAGGGGTACGCAGTTCATGGGAAACGTCGGAAATAAACGATGCTCTCATCTTTTCAAGCTCGTCAAGAGATTGAATCATAGAATTAAAGCTTTTTGCAAGCTGTCCGATTTCATCGGCAGAGGTAACGGGAATACGTTCCTTAAAATTCCCCGAAGCTATGCTTTTTGCGGCGGTACGCATTTTTTTAATAGGCTTAAGTATCTGCCTTGTCAGCAAAAACGACACCACAAAGGCGAGCACCCACGTGGTCATCTGTGCTATGGTAACAATGGTTATAATTCTGTTCTGAAGCGACTGAATCTGCGGCATCGGTCTTAATGCCATAGATGCACCCAAGAATTCCACATTTCCCGAAACAGCATCCACATTCTCTATCGGTGCTATCGCAACAAGTGTTTGTTCTTCAAAAGTATCGTCCTTATAATAGACCTTTACCACACTTTCTCCGTCCCGTACAAGATCGACATATTCTTTCCCTATATTGGAAACGTTAATCCCTGTCGGATTTTGGGGACCGGATATAAGCTTACCGTCAGAGTTTAAAACCACCATCATGCTCTGGCTTCCTGCAAATTCTATTCCTTTTTCAAAAATGTCCCAAGCCTCCCCCTCAAGGTCGTGCTCCAATATATGTTCCGTCAAGCTTGCGACACGGGTGGCGTCCTGTAAAATATATTTCTCCTGCTCGGATATAAAGTAATCTCCCATAAGCAGAAACAGCATAGGTACCACAAGGAAAATGATAGTAAGCGACACAAGAAGCTGTGTGATGAAGATTTTGGAGAAAAGCGACTTTCGCATTTACTTCACCTCAAATTTATATCCTACGCTCCACACTGTTTTAAGCTGCCATTTATCATTGATTCCCTCAATCTTTTCACGAAGACGTTTCACGTGGACGTCCACCGTTCTTGAATCCCCGTAATAGTCAAATCCCCACACGTCCTCCAAAAGCTGTTCACGGGTGAATACACGGTTGGGGTGAGCTGCGAGGTAATACAAAAGCTCTAACTCCTTTGGAGGAATCTCCATGCTTTTTCCGCATAGAACAAGCTCATAGTTACTAAGATTAACGGTAATGTCATCGTATGATACAATTTTTTCTTCCTCCTGCTCCTTTTCAGGCGGAGCAGTTCTTCTGAGCACTGCCTTAACACGTGCCGCAAGCTCCTTTCCCTCAAAGGGCTTTACCACATAATCATCGGCACCAAGCTCCAGACAGAGAACCTTGTCAAAGGTTTCTCCCTTTGCCGTCAGCATGATAATAGGCATTTTGCTTTCCTTGCGGATTTCTCGGCATACGGACACACCGTCCATCTTAGGCATCATAATATCAAGTATTGCCAAATCTATATTTCCGCCGCGGAATAGCTCCATTGCCTTTTCTCCGTTAAAACATATAACGGTTTCAAACCCCTCTTTTTCAAGATAAAGACGAACAAGCTCGCAGATATTTGCATCATCGTCTGCAATAAGTATGGTTTGCGGATTTTTCATAGCTTTCCCCTGCCTTTCAAAAGCTCTATGTACATTTTAAAAGCTCTTTCTTAAACTATCCTTAAATATTATATCACAAAAATCGTAATTTGGAATACTTTTTTTAGCTTCCTGTCACGCTAACTTTACATTAGCATATACTTATTGTAGATTTATGTCCCCGATGTTAATATTTTATGAACGCAAAATAAGGATATATTAAATAGTAAAAAAGAAGCGTGCCGCTTCACCCTTGTCGCGTCCCTACTTAACCTAAAACCTACAAATGCTGCTCGCGATAAAAAACGCAAATTCCTATACGGTAAAAAACACTCGTAATCGAGTGTTTCAAAAATCGGTATTGACATTTGTAAAGCAATTTGGTATAATACGTATAGAAAAGACAAAAGAGATGGAGATATCGGTCAAATATCTCAATGGTTTCCCTTTTGTTTATATGGTTTGTTAATGTGTAAAAACCACTTCAACGGAGAAAATTGAGGTGGTTTTTATATGTTATCGTGTTGCCATGATGAGCAATACGAGAGTTACAATAATTACATAGTAAAAATCATAATTCATATTGACCTCCTCTCCGCCACTTAAAGAAGTGGACTTATGAAAGGAAAACCACCCTAACCATTCTTATGAAGACGAAAAAAGTTCAGAATGTTAAGCATCTCTATTGTCGCTTAGCATTATACCATATTTGTCGAATATTGTCAATTTAAAAGGCACCTCGAAGGTGTCTTATTTCTTTGTGCAAAAAATAATTTCATAAAACCATTGTAAAAGGTCAGTTTAGGTGATATAATAATTATGCTACACAAACTTAATATGGAATAGTGGGGTTACATTTTTACACAGGAATAGTCTACCCTTTTTTGGGGAATACAGTATAAATAGTAAATTTGTTAAAAACGCAAATTTCGGCTTATACTGTATTGAGGTTTATCCCCCAGTTAAGTTTGTGTAGCAACAATCGGAGTTTGCGTTTTTTAGTGCATTGACTTCGGTTGGTGCACTTTTTTTAATTTGGGAGATTTTTATGATTAAGACAGTTACCTTTTGCGGACACAGCAATCTTTCATCTGCGGAAAAGGAAGCTCTTTTTCCGATTATCTGTACAGAAGCAGAAAAGCTGATAAAAAACGGTGCAGATACCTTTCTGCTTGGCGGTTACGGAAGTTTTGATTACCTTTGTGCTCAAGCCGTAAAAAAGCTAAAGGGAAAATATCCCTTTATTACCTCAATTTTTGTTATCCCCTACCTTAATCGTACATATAATGACGACCTGTACGATTTAACGGAATATCCGCCCCTTGAAAAAGTTCCACTCCGCTATGCCATATCAAAGCGTAACGAATATATGGTTCAAAAATCCGACGCTGTTATTGCATACGTAAAACATAGCTTTGGCGGTGCAAGCACTACACTGAGCTATGCAAAAAGAAAGAAAAAGGAGATTATCCGCCTGATTTACAAATAATTAATTTTTCAGCAAAAGATACCACCTTACTCCCGTAGGAGAGGTGGTATCTTTACGAAATATTACTTATTTGTCAGTTTCTGCAAAGTAGTTGCAATTTCCTGATTATTCGTACTTCGTCCAATCAGTAGCTTCTCTGAGAGCAGTCCATTTTTCATAGATATGATTTTTCATCTTGTAGTCATGGCTATTGGTTGCTTCCTGAACTGCCAGGTAATACCACGCCGATTTGTCACTGTTATCAGGCCAGATAATCATATCAGCGAGTAAATCATCTGCAGTTTCAGGTACACGATTTAAAACTCTGTTAATCATCGTCATAGCTTCTGCTCTTGTAATAAACTGATCAGGTTTGAAGGTTGTGTCTTCATATCCCCTTATCCAGCCATGTGCAGCTGCTTCGTGAATATCGTGTTCTGCCCAATGTCCTGCAACGTCTGTAAAGTTATCAACAACTTCAAATTCCGAATCGTCAAATCTTGCACAGATTGCTGCAAATTCAGCACGGGTGATGAATGCATCAGGAACAAAAGCATCTGCATATCTGCCTTTTACAATGCCGAGTTTTGCCATTGTGGAGATAGAGGTGTTGTACCAATCTCCGTCATTAACATCGTTAAAGCTATTTTCTGTTGTAAGATTTTTGTCTCTTATTTCATCAGGCTTTAACAATCTGAAGAAGATGGCTGTTACTTCAGCACGGCTGATGTTATCATTCGGTCTTACCGTACCGTCGGGATAACCTACTACATATGCAAAGTGGTCTTCTCCGTTAAGACTTCCGGGAGTATTGTAACCATTTCCTGCACTGCCGTTATCTTCAACCCATTTTGCGTATACAGTGATGTTTTTGGTCATCTTAACTTCTTCAACATACTTGGTAAGTTCCTTATCTTCATACCAGCCTTCAAATACATAACCGTCCTTTACAGGCTTCTTGTCGATATCAACGATTGTGTTACGGTTGTATCTTTCATCTTTATATTCAGTACCGCCGTTTGATTCGTAGGTCAATGTGTACTTGGTGGAACCTCCACCACCGCCGCCGGGATTGCTCGGTATCTGGGTAAACGTGTAAGTATATGTTACTGCATCCGAGCCTGTCACCTTTTCAGGAGGAGTTACATCCCATGAGCCGCCTTCGTAACCCGAAGCAGGAGCCATATTCACAGGTATAATACCGCTTATGTCGGCACTTCCATATTCTGCGTATTTATTTCCGATTGTCAGCAAATCAACTACGAAAATCTTATCAGCAGATGTTGAATCCTCCCACGTGCCGTTTACAACCTTAAACGTAATCATTTTTTGATACTTGTCGGCAATATCATCAGAATTATCTTGCGGGTCAGGGTCACCACCGATTTCGTCCTTATCCCACTGAGCAGTGTATACTGCCACTATATTGCTTGCCCCCGGATGAGCCTTATCCTCCGCTGTCGGGGCAGTTTTTTTCCAACCTGTGAACACAAAGTTCGCAAGGGTCGCCTCTCCAAGTTCAATGTTTTCAACAAGGTCAAGAACAACCTTATCATCTCCGTCATAAGTACTTCCGTCAAATACCCATGTTCCGCCGTTTGGAACAACAAGGATATCATCACCATCACCATACTCATCAACCCCGACTATGGGTGTAGGTTCTTCAGGGTTATGCTTTGGATACTCAACGTCAGGCTTATTATGGAAAATATAGGTGTATGTAAGTGGCTCTATACCGCTTACAACAGTGCCATTTGTCGGTGCAGGATTTTCTGCCCAACCTTCGCCATCTCCGGAAGCACCTACGATTCTAACAAAACCGGTTTCATCGGGTACCTTTGTAAGTGCCGCGGTTCCGCTCTCGGAGGGGTTGCCACCTGCATCCTTCAACGTTACAACCTCAACTATATCCGCATTATTTGTACCATCCCATGTTCCGCCTATAATTTTATAGGTTATCATCTTCTGATACTTATCGGATATATCGTCGGGTGTATATGGGTCGGGATTTTCACCGATTGTATCACCCTCATAATACGCAACAAGGGTAATTGACTTTTTCGATGTATCATTTTGTGCAAGGAATGAATAGGTGTCGTTGTTTGAAACAAGCATTTCGTTATAAACCCATCCCATAAACTTGAAGTCTGCTTTCTGAGGATTCTCGTCAGGAAGCAGATTCTTGCCGTCCCATTTTACGGATTTATCCGGAATGCTTGGGTTTCCACCTATAGTTCCGCCTGAAAGGTCATATTTTACAGTGAAGTTATTTTTCACGTTATTAAATACAGCCTCTGCAAGCTCAGCTGTGTCATCAGCTACATTATACAGTTTAAATCCTGATGAACCGTCTGTTTTAAGAACATATCTTGTTTTATCAAAAAGATACTCTCCCGTTCCATCATCAACTTCATATACATATATATTTACATCTCCATTATGGAACTGATGCTCCTGAGCCTCGGAAAGCTTCGGAGTAATGCTTCCTGTTACACCATCAGTATCATTTGCAGAAACGGTAAGTGCAAGTGAACCAATTATGCGTTCTTCCATTACTGCAACAAAGTTGAAGGTGTCTGGAACCGGATTATCAAGTGTCTTTCTGATAATAACTGTTCCGATTTCCTGACTTGGTGTAGCCTCCCAGAAGCCATAGAGAGTAAGGTCACTTGCAGGCATTTTTTCATTTTCAACAACTGTAAGCTGTCTGAATTCACCGGTATTGTCCGTTTTAATATCTGCTATCTTATACCAGTTTTTAAAGACATATTCTGTACCGCCTATATCCTTGGGGTTGCCTGTTTCGCCAACCGCAGGAACAGGAGAGGACGGAAGAGCATCGCCGAACTCTACATATACAGGTGTGCTTGTTTCTAGAAGCTCATAGGTATAACCCGATGCGTTGTAAATTCTCTTATACTGAACGTATGTAAGGTTATATGCTCTCTTTACCGCTGTAACAGAAACCGCATGGTCACTCACTCTGTCAAGAATAATTTCACCGCTTACTATATTTCCGTCTTCCGTATTCACAGAAACATTTGAGGAAAGAGCAGCTAAATCACAAGGTACACTATCTATGGTTATAGAATCTATCTTATAACCCTCAAGTGCTGCAAAGTCAACCTTAAGCTTTTCGCTGCTATGGTGAGCATACTTATATGTTCCGTTTGGGCTGTCAGGTGAAACCATAGCGTTTTCACCGCTTGATGTAAGAGTATACATAATCGGACTTGTAGATACGTCTACAACAACACCGCCCTGAATATCCACTGCAGTATATTCAAAATTACCTTCTATATCTGTCATTCCCGTGGGAAGTGCATCATTTGAAGTATCTTCATCTGTCAGGTCATATATAATGCTATGTTCACTGTTATTCCATGTTGTTACTTCAATCTTTGTTATATAATAACCACTGTTCGGAGAAAAGGTCATCTCTGCAGAATTTCCGCCCGCACTTACAATTTCTGTATAGTCATTTTCTGCACTGTTAAGAACACCGGGAGCAGAATAACCAACAGATATTTTTCCGTTTTCATCGATTGTACCATTTACAATGTGAGTAGTTTCATCCTTTGTCAATGTAACGTGGAGATTCTGATGCACCTTTAATTCCTGCGGAGTGGAAACAGCCTCTTTACTTGTAAGAGTTACTTCAAGCTCGAATATATATGTGCTTGTTTCATCAACCCATGCTGGCAATGTCATACTCACATCTATCGGATTCCATGAAGCAAAATCCAAAAGACCCACATCCTCATAGCTTTCGCCTGCAGGAACTGTAATCGTTGCAACAGCTGTATCGCTTTCGTCAAAGAGCGTATATGTGATATCAACACCACTGTTATTTATTCCGTCAGGAAGCTCATTTATCATATGTGCCAGAACTTGGTTCATATTTGTTATGGAGTCACCATCAGCATCTCCGTTATAGAAGAATACGGGGTCAGCAGAGCTGTCTTCAATATGCTCAAGGTGAGTGCCTGCCTGAAGAGAATACTTAATAGGCGTGTCTTTCATGCACCCGTCAGCTTCTACAGCGTTTTCCGTGCTTTCTCCAGTTTCTTTAATGTATGCCGCATTATTTGTCGGAAGATATCCGCCAAAGGTTTTTGCACTCTGGTCTTGTAGTATTGGAATATAAAACACAAGCTTTCTTCCGAAATCTGTTCCGCCAGTGCCGTCTTTAGGAGAAGTTGTTATACAGTGATGCTTAAAGTTAAAGCCTGAAACCTTAACCTCTTTTGTAGCATCATCAATCTCTACCGTTGCCTGTTCAAAACGAACTCTCTTTTCAACAGTATCTGAGCCTACAGTTTCTGTTGCCCATGCTGTTCCTGTCCAGTCTACCGTATATACGTAAATCTGGCTTTCATTGAAGCTGCCCTCACCATCAACTGACGGAAGTGTGAAATAATCAGAGAGCGAATCTGCAATGACTGACTTTTCATCAAGCTTTGACGGTGAAGATACAGAAATAGCAATATCTGTGAAAACATCAGTTATGGCTGCTGTATCTGTATGTGATGAATAATAAGAATCCGCCGCCTTGCTGCCGAGCGAGGTAGAGGTATAGCTTGTTGCATCAGGATAGTTACTTGATACGCCCTGCATGAAATTAACAGAATCGTCAGTTCCCGCTGTGCCTAAAAACAGAGAAAATACATGTGCCTCGATATCCTTCATTTCTTTAGCATATCCTATCGCAGCATTTGCAACTTCTGCACTGAAATCGCTTGCAGTTGTGGGAACGCCGTCTGTAAGAAATACTACTATTTTTTCTCTGCCGTCTGAATATTTACCGGCAGGCTGTGCATCAAAGATATTTTTAGCCAACTCAAGACCAAGGTCTGCTCTTGTTGCACCGTTACCGTCAAGTGCATCTATTGCACTTTTGATGCGTCCGCCTGAAGCGATTGAGGTATTTGTACAGTTTACAAAAGCGTTTTGGTAGGTTTCCTCAGAAATAGGTCCGAACTCGTAAATTACTGCATCTGATGCTACTGCATCGCCTCTGCCCAAAAATCCTACTTCATACCATCCGTCAGAAGCAAAAATGGGAGTGTAGTATCTTATCGCATCATAGTCTGAACCTGATTTTATGTAATATGTTTTTGATGTATCAAGACCTGCTGTACCATCGCTCACCTTTTTATATTCTGCATTATATAAAACGATATTTTCTGTTGTAAGAATTTCTGTGTTTTCATCCTCACTTGCAAAGCCAACAATTGCAACACGGTATTTATCGTTGCCTTCAGTATTATTTGCCGAAACATTTGCAACGAAAGCACTTACTGCTTCTTTCATTGCCGCAAGCTTTGTTTTCTCTGAACCGTACAGGGTATCATCCATTGAGCCTGACTGGTCTAAAACAAGAATAATATCAGCAGGACTTGACGTGCCTGTAGTTACCTCTCCGTCAACCCATGCTTCGATCTTTAAAACCTCCGGCTGATTTTCACCCAAATCTGTAACAAGAGATTTTTTAAAGTGAATACCATCTTCTGTAACAACTTCTCCGTAGCTGCCCGTCGTTGCCGCAGCAACGGTCAGTCCAAAGGCAGGGAGAACACTTATAATCATACAGAGTGTCAGTAAATATGATATTAACATATTTCTTCTTTTTGTTTTCATAAAATCATTCCTTTCAAGGTATTATTCTTGTATGCTATTATCAAGTCTGTTAACAAAGTTTCTGAACATATCTTCTGCAATTTTTTCGTAATCCATTGCAAGAATTTTTTCAATAACTTCATTTCTTTTTTCTTTTGGCACTTCGTAAAGCATCAGCATCGAATCAAGTACCAACGACACCTTTTTATCAAGCGTAAAATTTCGGTCGCAAAGGGTTTTCAGTGCTGCAAACTCAATCCCCGATGCCACGACTTCTTTACATCTGAAATCATGTTCGCTCCACTCTGGAAGAGTATCTTTAAAAAGATTATAGTTTTTTTCCGCAGCCCATAGCTTTATATGCTCAAAGGTATGAGGCAAACTATATGCCGAATAGTATAAATCCCATGCATTTCTGTCATTCTCGCATAAAGCAATCTGTGCCGTGATTTCCATTGCAAAGGCAAGGACATTATCCTCTACGTTATTATATATATCATCTATAACTGATATGTGGGATTCCATGAGTTCTTCAACAAGAACCTTAAATAATTCCTCTTTAGAGTGAAAATAATATGTTATATTGCCTATTTTAACTCCTGAATCAGATTCAATCATCTTGAAAGTAGTTTTTGTATATCCATTTTCAAGAAATAATTTTATAGCGGAACGAATAATAATTATTTCTGTTTCCGTATAGGGAGTTAATCGGCTATGTCTATTAACAATGCTATTTATCACAC
>JAZQAB010000066.1:0-11731 GCA_045545055.1 Clostridia bacterium
TGACGAAAGTGAGCACTTGATGTTAAAATGTTCATGGGAAAATGACTCCTTTGATATACGTTTTTCTTGGTCGTTAAACATTATATCATATTTAGAGTTCATTTTCCTTTTTATTTGTCACCCATCAATTGTATCACAACAAAAACAAGCTTTTCTTTGACTTTTTTGCGGTATAGAAATTTACTGATATTAAGTTGCAATCTTGATAAGATTATTCAATTTCCACGGAAGCGTGAAGGCTGATGTTCTTTTGTAACCAAAAGAACCAAAAGTTTTGGGGTTGCGATTCCCCAAACCCCTAAACGCCCCTGTCGGGCTAAGAAATAGCCTTACCTAATCTTTTAAATAGCGAGTTTTGTTTTTGGGGATTTTAAGCCTTTGTACCGCCGGCTACAAAGGGAAACTCATTCCCTGTTCCGCCTGAAATCGCTCGTCAGCAAAGGAAAATGATACGAGCGATTTCTCGGTAGTCGACTCAAAATCCCCAAAAACCCGACTGCGGTGCTTATTCGCGATTACACAAAGTAGTTTTAGAAGCTTCAAGGCTGACTGACAAAATTCTGACCACATCAGTTTCCTTTGCAGGTGGGCAGAATTTAGAAACAGCTGAGGCTGAGTGCCGAATCTGTTTCGGTGGCACAAAAGCCGCAGAAGCTTCAAAACGGAATTATATAACGCAGTAAGGTAAACAAGCTTACGGCTAAACAACGCCGCCCCTGCGAGGTCGTTTAAAAGGGGTTCGGGGGAAATTCGGAATCCCCCGACGCTTTTCGCCATTTTGGCGTTCAAAATGGCAAGCTTTTTCGGGCTTCCACGAAAAAAAGGAGTTCCGTGAAATTTTTGTTTCTTTCTAAAAGAAAACTCTTTTTACAGTTTTATAATTGCATCTGTTATGATATCAAAATTCGTTGCTACGTCCTTGTGGCTCCAGAATTCATCGGGAGCGTGCATCGTAGAGGGCTGATTTGGGAACATTACGCCGAAAGCAACGCAGTTGTTAAAGGATTTGGCATATGTGCCGCCACCAATTGCCATGGGCTGTGCATTATCACCCGTATGCTCCTTGTAAATTGAGGAAAGCGTGGATACCAGATGCGAATTAGTGGGAACATAGAGGGGCTTTTCGTGGAAATAAATTTCTGCCGAAAGTCCTTTTTCCTGTGCCGCTTTTTTGATATTTTCAATTACCTTTTCTCCATCAGCCGTAATGGGGTATCGTATATCGTAGGAAAGCTCACATTTTTCACTGTCGGCATAAATTACCGAGGGATTAATGCTGAGCGTGGTGATTTCGTCCCTTATATCAATATTCATGGACTGTGCCGTGGTAAGGCTCATAAGGCGTGCAAAGGTGCTGTCCTTTATCATGGGGACGATTTTTTTCGCAAGCTTTAATATGGCGTTTTCGCCCTTTTCGGGAAGGCTTCCGTGTGTCGCCTTGCCCTTTTCAAAGTATTCTTTTCCGTCTATAAAAGCCCGTGCCTCGTCGGGAACTATATTTACAACCGTTCCTCCCTCGAATTTAAAATCGGAGGGTGCAGAAGTTTCTTTTCCCGAAAGCTTTACCCGAAGAAGCCCTTTTTCCCCGAAAACTACGGGATAGTCAGCATCGGGGGAAAATGAAATAGAGGGAATTTCCTCAGTTTCTTTGTATCGTGCTATACATTTGCAACCGCCCGATTCCTCGTCACCGCCGATAATAAGGCGAACTCTCTTATCAAGCTTGATTTTGCTGTCGGAGATAGCTTTCATTACATAGAGAGAAAGGAGAGCAGGCCCCTTGTCGTCAATAACGCCCCTGCCGTAATACCCCTCCTCGGTTTCGGTGCATTGGAGTGCGGGATAGCTCCAGCCGTCACCCGTTTCCACGGTATCCGTATGGGCTATGATTCCAAGCATTTTTTCACCCTCGCCCATTTCAATAAAGCCGCAGTAGCCGCCAAGGTTTTTCGTTTTAAAGCCAAAGCGTTTTCCTATTTCAAGGAAGGCTTCTATGGCATCGTTTATACCTTTGCCAAGGGGTGTGTTTTCGCTTTTTTCACCGCAGTTTCCGTTAATGCTGTTGATGGAAATAAGCGTTTTTAAATCTTTTGTAAAAGCTTCTTTGTCAAATGTAAGTTTCATGTGCTTTCTATCCTTTCGTCACTTAAACTCTATCCCAAATATGATACCTCTGCGGTAATGACCGCAAAATAATTTTCGTTAATGCCTTTGATACATTCTTCAAGCTCGGCGGAAACTTTATCCTTTCCGGAGAAGATGTGGGGAGGAAGAATGAGGTCAAAAATCACGTTTGTATGAGTAGGACCTGGAACAATTCTTAAATCGTGTACATTTCCCTCAGGGCAAATTTCGGAAAGTTTTTCCTGAAGAATTGTGTAAATCTCTCTCAAAACGGGGTTGTTTACGTCGATGGGATCCATGTGAATAACTGCTTCACAGCCCAGCTTTTCGGAGATGCTCCGCTCAACCACGTCTGCTGCATCGTGCAGGGCGAAAATTTCCTTGCTTCCGTCAACCTCCATGTGGAGTGATACAAAAATTTTGTCAGGGCCGTAGTTATGCACCACAAGGTCGTGAATGCCAAGCGTTTCGGGATTTTCCCGAACAATTTCCTCTACTTTTTTCACGAAATCAGGATCCGGAGCACCGCCCAAAAGAGGGGAAGAAGCCTCCATAACAGAGCTGATGCCGGTTTTTATAATCATAAGGGAAACCATTGTGCCCACGTATCCGTCAATATATATTCCTCCGTAGTTCATAACAAGGGAAGAAGCAAGTATTGCACCCGTAGCAATGGCATCGCTGAGGGAATCGGTGGCAACGGCATTCATTGAAGCGGAATCAATTTTTTTGCCGTATTTTTTGTTGTAGTATGCCATATACAGTTTAACCGCAATGGAGATAATTAACACAATTACTAATGCTTTGTTAAAAATAAATTCCCCCGGATTTATAATTTTTTTTACGGAGCTTTTAAGAAGCTCGCCGCCTACTAAAATTATGGCAAAGGAAATTGCTATCCCTGCAATATATTCAATTCTGCCGTGACCAAAGGGGTGCTTTTGGTCAGGCTTTTGTGATGAAAGGATAAATCCGAACAGGCTTATTATTGAAGAACCTGCATCGGTCAGATTGTTAAACGCATCGGCAGTTATGGAAATAGATGAGCTTATTATACCCACAAAAAGCTTGAGGGCGAAAAGCAACAGATTAAGAAAAATTCCCACACCGCCGCACACATAGCCGTATATACGGCGTGTCTCCCGTGTGTCGGAATCCTTAGAAATAAACCTGCTTAGAATCCATGAAACCATAAATTGCCTCCGAAATGTTTTATAAAATAGCGTATGCCCTGAGAATTATATATACTACATAAGCCACATAAATTGCAATTCCCGAAAATCCTATAGTACGTCCTACACGGTCTTTAGCCTTGTAAAGAAAGAACATCAAGATGCTCATCGCTATCAGAAGAATTGTATCAGTAAGGGCACCGGGGTCGCATATCAAGGGGTGAACGATGCCGCTCATACCGAGAATGAAGAAAATGTTGAAAATATTTGAGCCGACAACATTGCCAAGTGCAATTTCGCTTTCGCCTTTTTTAGCCGCAACAATGCTTGTTACAAGCTCAGGAAGGCTCGTTCCGACAGCAACGATTGTAAGTCCTATTAAAAGCTCGCTCATACCGAGAGCCTCAGCAAAGAAGGTTGCCGCATCAACTGTCAGTGTGCCGCCGGCCACAATTCCGGCAATACCGACTGCAATAAACAAAAGGCTTTTGGGAAGAGAAAGGGTTTTGTATTCTTCACCGCTTTCGCTTCTGTTTTTAAGTGCGGAGCGTACAAGGAGCAGAATATAGGCAATGAAAAGAATAAAAAGAATCAAAGCTTCCATACGGGAAAGGGTAAAATCATGGAGCATTACAGCTAAAATTGCCGTCGCAAAAATGCTTATGGGAAAATCCCTTTTCATAATTACCCTATCTACGGCAAAGGGGCAGATAATTGCTGAAGCACCGACAACACCCAATAAATTGAATATGTTGCTTCCGACAACGTTGGCAATAGAAAGGTCATAAGCCCCTTTAAGCGATGCCGAAATGCTTACCGCCGCTTCGGGAAGACTTGTTCCGATGGAAACAATCGTAAGACCGATTATAACCGAAGGAATTTTAAAAATTTTAGCCACACTGCTGCTTCCGTCCACGAAAAGGTCGGCACCCTTAATCAAAAAGAAAAAGCCTAAAACGAGTAAAAATAAATTCAGTACGTAATCCATAAAAAATTCACCTCAAAAAATATTAATAAAATATTGTGTGGTGAAGTCCTTTTTCCGCTTTGCACCTCCTTTTGCACAAAAAAAGACTTCTATCGCACAAAAATGCAATAAAAGTCTCGCAGTACCAAAAGGTATACAAAAGCGGATGAAAAAATCATCGTACTGACGCCGTTGTACCGCATCACTGATGCGTTAGCTACTCCCTTTTACAGACTGATTTTACCATAATCTTTCTAAAAAGTCAATCAGATTTATAATTAAAACCCAAAGGCTCTTAATATAGTATATGCAACATATATCAGATAAAGTACCACGCATACTGCTCCCTCGGAGCGTGACGCCTTTTTGCTTGTAACACATGCAATATACATAAGCAAATTAACACCGATAAGAATAGCTGTATCAATAAGGGCTTCCCTTCCGCAGAAAAGAGGATGAACAAGACCGCTCATACCTAAAATAAACATAATGTTGAATATGCATGAGCCGACAACATTACCTAAGGCAATTTCGCTTTCGCCTTTTTTGGCGGCCACAATACTTGTCACAAGCTCGGGAAGGCTCGTTCCCACAGCAACTACGGTAAGACCTATCAGCATTTCGCTCATACCAAATTCCCTTGCGAAAAACTTTGCACTGTCAACGGTAAAGGTTCCTCCCAAAATAATGCCGATACCGCCGAGAAGTATAAAGAGAAGACTTTTTCCCACGGGCATAGGCTTATCTTCGGAATCGGAAGCTTGGCGGTCTTTAAGTGCCGATACCACCAAAAGGACAATATACGCTACGAAAAGGATAAATAAAACCCCTGCCTCAAGGCGTGAAAGAGTATTGTCAAGAAGCATAATCGCAAGCAGTATTGTCAGCCCTATGCAAATGGGAAAGTCCCTTTTCATTATCATTTTATCCACAACAAAGGGGCAGATAAGTGCAGAAGCACCTACAACCACAAGTAAATTAAAAAGGTTGGAGCCGATTACATTAGCAATGGAAAGATCGTAGCTGCCCTGAAGCGATGAAGTGATGCTTACTGCCGCTTCGGGAAGGCTTGTTCCGATTGAAACGATGGTAAGACCGATTATAACCGAAGGAATCTTAAAAATCTTAGCCACGCTGCTGCTTCCGTCCACGAAAAGGTCAGCACCCTTTACGAGAAAGAAAAATCCGCCCAAAAGAAGAATTAAGTTAATCAAATAATCCATAACGCACCTCGTTTAAATATATAATGGGAATTTATCATAGAAAAAGGTATTTGTCAAACAAAATTTAGCGATTTGTTCCAATTGAAGGGCAAACTTAGCTCTCACGTTGAAGCAGTGCGACGGACTCAACATGGCTCGTCATCGGAAACTGGTCAAAAGCGTGAGCTTCTTTAAGCTCGTAGCCGTTTTCACAAAGAAATTTACAATCTCTTGCCATAGTCGCACAGTCGCAGGAAACATAGACAATCCTTTCGGGCTTCATGCCTGCAATTGCAGAGAGCAGCTTTTCCTCACAGCCTTTTCTGGGTGGGTCGAGGACAACCACATCGGCCCTTTCGCCCTCTTTTATAAGCTTTGGAGCAACGTTTTCCGCTTCACCGCAGAAAAACTCTGCGTTTTCAATGCCGTTGAGCTTGGCGTTCTCCACTGCATTTTTAACCGCATCCTTCACAATTTCAATGCCGATTACCCTTTTTGCTTTTTTTGCAAGAAAAAGGCTGATGCTTCCCGTTCCGCAGTAAAGGTCAAACACGGTCTTTGTTTTATCAAGCTTTGCAAGGGAAAGTGCCTTTTCGTAGAGAAGCCTTGTCGTGTAGGGGTTTACCTGATAAAAGCTTTTATAATGAACCTTGTATTTTATATCGCCGATATTGTCGTAAATATAAGGCACTCCGTATATCACCTTATCCCTTTCACCGTATACGTTGTTTGTGCGGTCGGGATTTATGTTTACAACAATGCCTTTTACAAAGGGAAATTCTTTCGTTATTTTTTCAACAAGACTTTCGGTGCAGGGAAGATTCTTTTTTGATACAAGCACCAAAACAGCTTCTTCTTTCCCTATTCGCATACAAATTCTGCGAAGATTTCCGCTTCCGCTTGCTTCATCATACACGGGAATATTATTCTCGGCAGCCCACGCACAAACCGCCTTTACAACGCAGTTTGTACGCCTGTCCTGTAAAGTGCATTCCTCAGGCACGACTACCCTGTGGCTGTGGGGTGCATAAAAGCCTGCCTTAACCTCCTTGTCTGTCAACACAACGGGGAACTGTGCCTTGTTTCTGTAGTGATAGCAAGGGTCGCTTCCCGTGACGGAGAAAACCTCCGCATCAGAAAATCCACCGATACGCCTTAATGCGTCCTGAACCTTATTCTTTTTATATTCAAGCTGTGCCTCGTATTTTACGCTCTGCATACTGCAGCCGCCGCATTTTCCGAAAACATCGCACCGAGGAAGGGTGCGGAGTGGGGAAGGCTCTATCACATTAAGAAGCTTTCCGTAGCCGAAATTCTTTTTTTCCTTTACAATCAGAATTTCCGCAATATCTCCTTTTACTGCGGAGGGGACAAAAACGGTAAAGCCCTCAGGCTTTGCAATGCCCTCTCCGTCTGCACCAAATGCCGCTATTTCTGCTGTGTGGATTGTATTTTTGTACATACTCTTGTTTTCCTTTCGGGGGTAAGAACTCTGTAGGAATAGGGGGCAAGCTCCATGGAAAGCACTGATGATGGGGAAACAGTGTCCCCGGAAAGTGTATCCTTTATCTGTGTCACGCCAAATCTATTAAGGTTAATATTTATATATCTGTGGCAGTCAGTGGGATTTATTATTACTATAATATCCTCGCCCTGTGCTTTTTCACCGAAAGCATCAGTACCGTCTTCAAGACTTCGCATATAGCAAACCACGCCGTCCTCTGCACAGATGTGGGTATAGAAGCCTGTACGCAGTGCCGCCTTTTCTTTTCTCAGGTTTGCAAACATCTTTATCTGACGGAAAACCTCACTTTCTCCGTGATTCCAGTCCATCGGTGCACGGTTAAAGGGGTCTGCAAAGCCCATCATTTCCATTTCGTCGCCATAATATATTGTGGGTGCTCCGGGGAGCGTCATCTGCAGAGCCGTAGCAAGAACCATTCGCCTTTTCGCAAGCTCTTTTTTCTCATCGGAGATTACATAGTCGTGCTGCTCATTGCGTGAAAGCGTACGGAAGTCGGGGGCATCTGCAAGCACCGTCATTGCACGGGGGACATCGTGGGAGGAAATGAGATTCATTGCCGAATAAAGGGATTCCTTGGGATAGTTTTCAAGCAGTGAATGAATACGCATTGAAAAAAGCTTTCCGTCACAGCCCGTAAGGTAGGAAAGAACCGCCTCACGGAAAACATAGTTCATCACGCTGTCAAGCTCTTTACCCCATAAAAATTCACGCTGCTCGCCATAGCTTACTTTATTGCTGGCGTCCTCCCATACCTCGCCGATAAGGAGGGAATCGGGGTTTTCCTCTTTTATGGCACAGCGGAGCTTTTTGATAAATTCATCGGGGAGCTCGTCAGCCACGTCAAGCCTGAAGCCCACAGCCCCTCGGCGAAGCCATTTTTTAATAACGCTGTTTTTTCCCGATGCAATATAATTTGTAAAATTTTTGTCCATCTCATTTACGTTGGGCAGAGTTTCAAAGCCCCACCATGATTCGTATTTATCGGGATAATTTATAAAATTATACCAGCTGTAAAAGGGGGAATTTTTGCTCTGAAAAGCACCCTCCCCGTCGTAATTGCTATATTTGTTAAAATACTTACTGTCAGCACCGGTATGGCTGAAAACTCCGTCAAGAATAATGCGTATTCCGTGCTTTTTTGCTTCCTTTGCAAGAAGTTCAAAATCCTCGGTGCTTCCCAACAGCTCGTCGGGAGTTTCATAATCGCCCGTGTCGTAGCGGTGATTTGAAAAAGCCTTTGATACGGGGTTTAAATAAAGTACCGTTACGCCCAAATCTGCAAGATAGGGGAGCTTTTGCCTGATGCCGTCAAAATTTCCTCCAAAAAAGTCATTGGAAAGATACTCTCCGCCGAACTGTTCGGGGCGGTAAAAAGGCTCATCACCCCAATTGCGTCGGATACCGTGGAAAGGCGTTTCCTTCCCCCTGTTAAAGCGGTCGGGGAAAATCTGATAAACGACAGCGTTTTTCATCCAGTCGGGGGTGGTGTATTCCTCAGTATAAACCGTTATCTGATAACGGCTTTCGGGAATGTTATAACAGCACTCACCCTCACCGCCCAGATGCAGGGAATTGTTTCCGTAATACATTGTAACGCCGTCGGCACATACATAGAAGTAATAGAAAACAAGCCCCTCATCACAGGGCATTTGTACACTGCATTCGTACATCCGTCTGCCCGACAGCTCAAAGGCGAAATTCATTGGAATTTCATTTTCTTCGATAACAAGCACGACCTTTTCCGGCTCTGAAAAGGATTCCACGCAAAGGCGTAGCGTAACGCAGCTGTTTACCCTGCATGCTCCAAACGGATTTCTGTATATTAAATTACCTGAATTATGTTCAATATGCAATTTCTGTCACCTCGATAGTATATATTATAATCCATTTTATGTAAAAGGGCAATAAAATTCTTGTAAAATACACTTTTCTAATGTATAATAAGATGAAATACCATTTTTGGAGGACAATCCATGGCGGACAGATTACTTCTTACAATCCCCACATTTTTTGGCACGGAGGCAACTCTCGCTCACGAAATACGCTCTCTCGGTTATGAAACTGTCGAGGTTACCGATGGAAGAATTACCTTTGAGGGCGATCTGGAGGCAATTGCCCTTGCAAATGTAAATATCCGCTCAGGACAGCGTGTGCTGATTAAAATGGCACAGTTTCGTGCCACAACCTTTGAGGAATTGTTTCAGGGTGTGTACAACATAGAATGGGAAAGCTTCATTCAGGCAGACTGTGCATTCCCCGTCAAGGGAAGCAGTCTTAAAAGCGTACTTTCAAGCGTGCCGGCATGTACAAGCATTGTGAAAAAAGCCGTTGTAAAAAGGCTTGGAGCAAAATATGGCATTGAGCATTTTGAGGAAACAGGCCCCATGATGCGTATTTCCTTTTCGCTGATGCGTGATGAAGCAATAATTTATCTGGACACTACGGGTGAGCCGCTTTATAAACGTGGCTACAGAACGCAGGGCGTTGCGGCTCCTATGCGTGAAACACTCGCTTTTTCAATGATTGATATTACAAGATGGAGGGGAGACCGCCCCTTCGCCGACCCTTTTTGCGGCAGCGGCACAATCCCCATTGAAGCGGCTCTTTATGCAAAAAAGATTGCTCCGGGACTTAAGAGAAGCTTTGTCAGTGAAAAATGGAGAATAATGCCGCGCGGTCTTTACGATGAAATCCGCGAGGAGGCAAGAAGCCTTATCGACACTCAAATCGAGCCGTGTATTTACGCAAGCGATATTGACCCACAGGCAGTTATGCTTGCAAAGGAAAATGCAAAGCGTGCAGGCGTTGAGAAGTATATTCATTTTTCCGTATGCGATGCGGCAAAAGCACCTCTTTTTTCGGAAAAGGGCGTCCTTGTTTCAAATCCGCCCTACGGTGAAAGACTGATGGACAATACAAGCTGTGAAGCCCTTTATCGGAAAATCGGCAAGCATTTTTCAGACTTCCCCAATATCGGCAAATACATTCTCACCTCCCACGAGAAGTTTGAGCAGTGCTACGGTAGAAGTGCCGATAAAAAACGCAAGCTGTATAACGGAATGCTCAAATGTTATCTTTATCAATATTTTAAATAATTACTATCTTTCGGCTACGATGCATACCTTGTAATGAGGTGAGCAAAAATGAATGACAAGCTAAAAGATTTTTTAATTCTGACGGCATACAGAGCAGTAGCAGCGACTGTGATTTTAATTGTGATAGCGGCAATTAATTTTTTAACGCCTGATATAACACGGAGCATCAGCCGTATCTGGACGCAAAATACAGATTTTAAAAGGGTGATAGCACTTCTTACGGATACCGCAAAGGAGCTTATCCCTTTCAGTAAATACTGATTACTTTACCACAGGAGAAATTTATGAGTACTATTAAAAATCCCGATGCACTTTTTAGAAAGGTGCAGAAAGCCACGCATTATTGCGGAGGCGAGCTTAACAGTGTAATAAAAAACCCCGATGATGTACAAATCAGGTACGCATTTGCCTTCCCCGACACCTACGAGGTCGGCATGAGCCATCTGGGTATGAAAATTCTTTACCACGTCTTAAATCAGAGGGAGGATACCTATTGCGAAAGGGTGTTTGCCCCCTGGCTTGATATGGAAGAGGAAATGAAAAAGCAGGACGTGCCCCTTTTTACAAACGAAACCCTTACCCCCGTAAAGGAGTTTGATTTTTTAGGGATAACTCTCCAGTATGAGATGTGCTATTCCAATATTTTAAACATGCTTTCTCTTGCGAAAATTCCGCTCCTTTCCAAAGACCGCACCGAGGACGACCCCTTTGTGAACGGCGGAGGTCCCTGTGCGTATAACCCCGAACCCCTTGCAGACTTTTTTGATTTCTTCACCATGGGTGAGGGAGAGGAAGTTATAGGGGAATTGATGGACGCTTTCAAGCAGTGGAAAAAAGAGGGCGGTACAAGAGAGGACTATCTTCGCAAAATTGCAAGGATTGAGGGTATCTATGTCCCCTCGCTCTACGATGTTGAATATAATGAGAACGGGACAATAAAAAGCATGACACCCAACTGCCCCGAAGCTCCCGAAAAAGTCAGAAAGCGTATTATATCCGACCTTGACACCGTAAGCTATCCCGATAAATTCATTGTGCCATTCTGTGATATTGTTCATGACAGAAGCAATATAGAGGTATTCCGTGGCTGTATACGAGGTTGCAGATTCTGTCAGGCAGGAATGATTTACCGCCCCGTCAGGGAAAAGAGTGCCGACACTCTTTTAAAGGACGCCTGTTCCCTCATTGAATCCACGGGATATGAAGAAATGGGACTTTCCTCCCTTTCCACCAGTGATTATACCCAGCTCGAGGCTTTGACGGACAAGCTTCTGGAGGTTACGGAAAAGGAAAAGGTCAGCCTTTCGCTTCCGTCGCTTCGTATCGACAGCTTCACAAAGGAGCTTATGGACAAGATATCGACGGTTCGTACGGGTGGCATTACATTTGCTCCCGAGGCGGGAACACAGCGCCTCCGTGACGCAATAAACAAAAACGTTTGTGAAGATGACCTCCTTAAGGCTTGCCGTACCGCTTTTGAGGCGGGTAAGACCTCGGTCAAGCTTTACTTTATGAATGGTCTGCCGACCGAAACGCTTGAGGATATCGACGGAATTGCCGACCTTGCCCTTAAGGTAGAAGATGAGTTCTATAAGAACCCCAATCGCGTGAAGGGAAGAACACCGACGGTCACGGCAAGCGTTGCC
>JAZQAB010000067.1:0-31601 GCA_045545055.1 Clostridia bacterium
CTTAACATTCTTTCTGTAGCTCTTATCCATAGCTTCTTCAAATTTAGCACTGTCAATTTCGATTTCAAGATACATTCTCTTGTCTTCACGCTGTTCAACTTTCAATACCTTCATACTTGTTTCCTCCTATTGTTCCAAGCAATATACTATCTATATGTATAAAGCTCACATCAAATCATATTTATATCATATTTTTATGCTTTTTGCAAGTGTTTTTTGAATATTTCCGCCTAATTTATGCGTTTTGGTGCAAATTTTAGAAAATCGGCACTGACAAGGGCATATTTTTGGTCATTAAGTCTATAATCCTCTGCCCTTTTGCCGTGCAAATGACCAAACACGCACTTAGCTACGTTATATTTATTTATAACCTCCATATAATTATCATCGGGCGGATAATGAAGTGCCGCAATAATCGTATCCGAAAGCTCCGATGCCGCTTTAAGGGAGGTTTCAAGCCTTATAAGCTCCCTGCGATAAATTTTTTCATCATCTTTCTTAAAAGCCTTGTCAGACGGGGAAATCCAGCCCTTTGCACCGCATACTGCAACACCATCACACAAAATTGCATTATTCTGCATAAAGGTTACGCTTTTAATATCATTTTCTTCAAGGAAAGCGTTCATTTTAGTAATTGTTTCCCACCAATAATCGTGATTTCCCTTTGAAATAAGCTTTCTGCCCGGAAGTGCTTCTATAAATCTGAAATCAGCCAATGACTCGGAAAGATACGTTGCCCAACTGAAATCACCGTTTATTATAACATAATCTTCCTCCGATACAGCTTTTTTCCATTCGTATTCAATTTTTTCAACGTAATTATCCCATCTTACCCCGAAAATATCCATAGGCTTATCTATTCCCAAAGGCAAATGGAGATCGCTAAGTGCAAAAATTGCCATAATTTTCTCCGAATATAAATATTATTACTACGCAAAATACTATCGTAAGCTTTGCATTAAGAACGAATTTAATTTGTACTTAATACTAAGTCTTACAAATCAGGTAGGAGTGATAAAGATGTCTTGCAGAAACTCAGACAAACCCTTAGGCGGCGTAAAATGCGTTGTCACAAACTGTGTGCATCACAACACCGATAACGAGTGTATGGCCGAGCATATCATGGTTGGCGGCCGCGATGCAAACAAAATCTCGGAAACAGGCTGCGAAACCTTTTCCAAAAAAGAGTGCTGTAACTGATAGCATTCTAAGCTGATGAAATTAAACAACGAAGGTCTGTTTTATTTCATCCTCCTAATTCAAAGAGGCTGATGTATTACCATTACAAGGGAACAGCTCGCACTGTACAATTGTTTTGAGTTAATGGTTTTAATAATACATCAGCCTTTACATATCTACTGTCACGCTAGTTTTTAAGAAATTCGTTTATAACTGCCTTCATCTGATTTTTGTCACATACAACCTCAAAGCGAATTTCCTTCTCCTCCAAGGATTTAAGCGATGCGGGAACACGAAGCTCATAATCCACGGCAAGCTTATCAAGAAGTCTGAACTCATCAAGCTCTGCCACCTGCTCCTCATTTCCGAGTGCGGAAAGAACCGCTCCGTTAAACTTAAACGGACTTGCAGTAGATGCAATGATGGTTTTCGTTTCATCGCCTGTTTCTTTAACATATTCATTATGAACGGCAACTGCAACTGCCGTGTGAGTGTCGGTCACATAGCCGAATTTCTCGTAAGTATCGCTGATGGTATCTGCACACTTTTCATCATCGGCACAGCCGCCATAGAAATTCTTCTTGATTTCTTCTTTGATTTCATCGCTTACGGAATATTTTCCGTTTTCCTTAAGCTCTGTCATATAACCTTTAACAAGAGAATCATTTCCCTCTGAAATCATGTAAAGAAGCCTTTCAAGGTTTGAAGATATGAGAATATCCATAGAGGGCGATGTAGTTACATAAAACTCACGGTTTCTGTCATATATACCTGTATTTATAAAATCTGTGAGAACATTGTTTTTGTTTGAAGCACAAATAAGCTTTTTAATCGGAAGCCCCATGCATTTTGCATAATAAGCCGCTAAGATGTTACCGAAATTACCTGTGGGTACGCAGATATTAACCTCATCACCACATTCAATTTCCTCTGCCTTTACCATGTCACAATAAGCGGAGAAGTAGTACACAATTTGCGGAACGAGTCTGCCCCAGTTAATGGAATTGGCTGAGGAAAGTGCTTTCTTTTCGGAGAGAAGCTCTTTTTCATATTCCTTATCTGTAAAGATTGCCTTTACACCGTTTTGTGCATCGTCAAAATTTCCGTTAACGGCACTTACAAATACATTCTTACCCTCCTGAGTACACATCTGAAGACGCTGAATCTGGCTTACGCCTTCATCGGGGAAGAATACTATAATTTTCGTTCCGTCAACATCCTTAAAGCCCTCAAGTGCCGCCTTGCCCGTATCTCCGCTTGTAGCAACGAGGATAACGGTTTCGCGGTCAATTCCAAGCTTCTTAACAGAGGTTGTAAGAAGATGCGGAAGAATCTGAAGTGCCATATCCTTAAATGCACAGGTGGGACCGTGCCACAGCTCCAAAATATACTGAGAATCATTCATCTTGTAAACAGGGGCAATGCTGTTAGTTTCAAATTTTTCTTTAGTATATGCCGCCACTATACAATTTTCAAGCTCGTCCTCGGTAAAATCCGTAAGAAATCTCCCCAAAATTTCCTTGGCACGCTGTGTATATGACATATCTGCCATATACTTAATATTTGTAAGAGAAACCGAGGGTATACTTTCCGGAACAAAAAGTCCTCCCTCGGGAGAAAGACCTTTTGCAATAGCCTCGGAGCTTTTTACCTCTATACTGTTATCACGGGTACTTTTATAATTCATAATATCATTCCTTTTTATTTAACAACAATGTTTACAAGCTTTCCGGGAACAGCAATTACTTTAACAACGCTTTGTGAGCCGATAAGCTCCTTAATCTCGTCATTTTCCATTGCCGCTTTTTCCATATCTTCACGCTTGATGTTAGCATCAACCATCATTTTCGCCTTTACTCTGCCATTAATCTGTACAACGATTTCAATGGTAGAATCAATGCAAAGTGCTTCGTCATAATCTACCCAATTACCCTTGGAAAGAATTTCTCCAAAAAGTTCGCTGTAAAGCTCTTCTGTCATATGCGGAGCAAAAGGATTAAGCAGTGTAAGAAGCGTTTTATATTCAGCCTTGTTCACATTTCCTACTTCATAAATTTTATTTACAAGAGTCATAAGAGCGGCAAGTGCAGTGTTAAACTTCATGCTCTCAATGTCGTTTGAAACCTTCTTGATTGTCTTATGCATACTGCTTGTAAGCTCATCACGATAGCTGTCCCCGTCGATAAGCTTTGTATGAAGCTCCCAAACTCTGTCAAGGAATCTCTTACAGCCCTTCATACTGCTTTCGTTCCACGGAGCTGCCTGTTCATAGTCACCCATAAAGAGAACATACGCTCTCAAAACATCTGCACCATATACATCAACAACATCGTTGGGGTCAACGACATTACCCTTACTCTTACTCATTTTGTCACCGTCAGGTCCTAAGATAAGTCCCTGTGCGGTTCTCTTTGCGTAAGGCTCGCTTGTGGGAACAAGCCCTAAATCGTAAAGGAACTTATGCCAGAAGCGTGAGTAAATCATATGTCTGGTAACGTGCTCCATACCGCCGTTATACCAGTCAACATTCATCCAGTATTTAAGTGCTTCCTGTGATGCAAATTCCTCTGTATTATTGGGGTCGCAATAGCGGAGGAAATACCACGATGAGCCTGCCCACTGAGGCATGGTATCGGTTTCTCTTCTTGCCTTCTTTCCGCACTTGGGGCAAGTACAGTTTACAAAGGATTCAATCTTTGCAAGAGGACTTTCTCCGTCCTGACCGGGTTCAAAATTGTCAACGGGAGGAAGTCTTAACGGAAGCTCGTCATAAGGAACGGGAACTATACCGCAGTCGGGGCAGTGAACAATGGGAATAGGCTCTCCCCAATATCTCTGACGGTTGAATGCCCAGTCCTTCATTTTGTACTGAACACCCTTTTCACCGCAATTTTTCTCCTTTAAGATATCAAGCATTTTGCCAATTGCTTCCTGCTTTGTCTTAATTCCGTTAAGAAGGCCGGAATTAACCATTTCACCGTCGCCTGTGTAGGCTTCCTTGGAAATATCTCCGCCTTTAATAACTTCAATAATATCAATACCGAATTTCTTTGCAAAATCGTAGTCACGCGTGTCATGTGCAGGCACAGCCATAATAGCACCTGTGCCGTAGCCCATCATTACATAGTCGGAGATATAGATGGGAATTTCCTTTTCCGTAATGGGGTTAATCGCTGTAAGCCCCTCTATTTTTACTCCTGTTTTATCCTTTACAAGCTGAGTTCTTTCAAACTCGCTCTTTTTTGCACATTCCTTTTTATATGCTTCAAGCTCATCAAAGTTAGCAATTGAAGCCTTGTACTTTTCAATTATGGGATGCTCGGGAGCAATAACCATAAAGGTTACCCCGTAAAGGGTATCGGGACGGGTTGTATAAACACGGAGCTTCTCATCATTTTCCTTAATGGGGAAATTAACGAAAGCACCCTCACTCTTACCAATCCAGTTTTTCTGCTGAAGCTTGATATTGGGAAGGTAGTCAACAGTTTCAAGACCTTCCAGAAGCTTGTCAGCGTACTCGGTAATTCTTAAGTACCAAACTTCCTTAGTTTTCTGCACAATATCGCTATGACAGATATCGCACTTTCCTCCCTGTGAATCCTCGTTGGAAAGGACAACCTTACAGTTGGGGCAATAGTTTACCAGTGTTTTATCACGAAAAACAAGACCTTTTTCAAACATTTTAAGGAAAATCCACTGTGTCCACTTATAGTAGCCCTCGTCTGTCGTGTCAATAACTCTTGACCAATCAAAAGAGAAGCCCACACGTTTAAGCTGACTTGTAAACTTAACGATATTTTTATCTGTAACCTCTCTGGGGTGAATCCCTGTCTTAATGGCGGTATTCTCCGTAGGCAAACCATATGCGTCAAAGCCTATGGGGAAAAGCACGTTATATCCCTGAAGCCTTCTCTTTCTTGAAACAACCTCAAGACCGCTGTATGCCTTGATATGACCTACGTGCATACCGCTTCCCGAGGGGTACGGAAATTCCACAAGAGCGTAAAACTTAGGCTTTTCCGAATTATTTTCTGCCTTGAAGGAATTATTATCCTCCCAATATTTCTGCCACTTTTGTTCAATCGCTTTAAAATTATATTCCATTATGTTCAGGTCCTTTCTGAGCGTAATTTATCAAACTTCATCTATTGTATTAATTTCGATTTTCTGAGCCTCTGCCCACAAATTGTCAAGACCGTAAAAGTCACGCATTTGCATGCTGAAAATATGGAGCATCACTCCGCCGAAATCCACAAGTGCCCAATCGGGGTTTTTCATTCCCTCGCTCCTTACGGGAGGAGAGTCAAGCTTTGCCATTTCTTCACACGCCGCCTCGTAGAGTGCGTGCATCTGTGCAGGTGAGCCTGCACTGCAGATTACAAAATAATCCGCAATTATCGTAGCACCATTCAGGTCAAGGGCTATAATATTACGCCCTTTCTTACTATCTAATATTTCCGCAAGCTTGTGTACTTTTTCTATTTCCGTCAAGACTTGTCCCTCCTATGCGATATAAGATAATTTAGTGCATGAACCGAATCGGGGTGAATAAGCGTTCCCTTTCGGATTACATGCTTAATCGAGCAGCCTATGGCATAAATTAATGCTTCGTCTATATTGAACTCAACAAGCCTTCTGATTTCAGCCGCCTGTTCAATAGTCCTTCCCGGCTCTGTCATATCTGCTATATATATGAGCTTTTCAAGAGGCGTCATATTGGCTCTGCCTGTAGTATGATAATAAATCGCCTCTAAAATTTCATGGTCATCTATTCCGAAATCCTTATAAGCAACGGCGGCACCGAGATACGCATGCACAAGTGCCTTCTCACTTTTTGCACAATCATCCAAGGTTACACCGTAACGCTTGCATATTATATAAAAGTCCTCTCCGCTTGCTTCATCAAGGTTTTTGGCACAATCGTGAAGCAATGCGGTTATACGTGCTTTTTCTTCATTCACACCAAAAAGCGGAGCAAGGCGTAGTGCCTCCCCCATTACTCCTAAGGTGTGATTAAATCTACGTTCTTTCTGTGTTGCTTTAAGCTTTTCGATTATTTCATTTTCTGTCAATGAAAACCCCTCAATCCACATCACTGTACAGTTTTCTTTTTATTATATAATCAAAAACCGATTTTGGCAATAAGTTTCTGCAATCTTTTCCAATCTTTATCAGATTTCTTATATCACTTGACGAAATCGGAACTCTTTCCATGGGAATTTCCACGGCAGGAGGCCTTACATCTGCCCCCTCTCTGGGAAAAACAAGCAGTGTACACACCTTCAAAATCCTGTGTGGTTCAAACCATGTGTCGAGTTCATTATAGGAATCATCACCGATTATGAAGTATAGCTCATCATCGGGGTAAAGTGATTTAAAATATTCTGCCGTATTTGCACTGTAGTTTACCTCGGTGCGTTTAATTTCGTAATCGCTGACCGAGAATTTTTCCTCCGATGCCGCTATCTCCAAAAGCATATTAAAGCGGTCTTCACGGGATACGTTCGTTTCCTTTTTATGAGGAGCGTTCCCCGTAGGAATAAAGATTATGCGGTCAAGCTTTATTTCATTAAGTGCCGCATACGCTACTGCCATGTGTCCGTTATGCACAGGGTTGAATGCTCCGCCAAACAATCCGATTTTCATAATATTTCCTCATTTCGGAAGTACAATTTTGCGATTGTCTTTCTCCCTTGCCATACGGTAAATAACAACCTTGTTTCCAATGCACTGCACAGGCTCTGCACCGATTTCTTCACAAATTGCTTCACATGCAGTACGGGTTGACATAAATGCCGTTTCAAGCACAGTTATTTTTATAAGCTCACGCTTTTCCAAAACTATATCAAGTTCATTTAAAAGCTCATCACTTATTCCGCTTTTTCCTATCTGGAAAATGGCGTTTTCCTTATTTGCAAGACTGCGTAAATATGCACGCTGTTTAGATGATAACATATTTTTCACCCTATTCTGTATAATCAAATTCAAGCTCATACATACGGACGGGGTCTCCCTCTCCGCAGCCTAAGCTTTCAAGAGCATCAATTATGCCCTTTCTGCGAAGTGCAAGCTGGAAGTACTGCATACTTTCAGCATCTTCAAAGTTAGAATGACGGAGAAGCTTCTCTACATAAGGTCCTTCTACCACATAGGTATCGCCTTCTTTTCTTACCGTGAACGGCTCTTCCGAGAAATCCTCTTCCACAAAATCCGCCTCATAAATCTCTACCGGCTCCAAGGTATCAAGGAGCTTTGAAATGTGGTTTATAAGTTCTTTTGTTCCCATATGTGCCGCAGCACTTATTTCAAAAAGCTTAAGTCCCTTATCCTCAATATATTTTCTGAAATCCTCCAGAAGCTTCGGCTCGGTAATTACATCAATTTTATTTGCCGCAACAATCTGGGGACGCTCAGAGAGGGATTTGCTGTAAAGGGACAGCTCATTATTTATCTTTTCAAAGTCATCAATGGGATTTCTCCCCTCTGTTCCCGACACGTCTACAATATGCACGATAAGTCGTGTACGCTCAATATGCCTGAGAAATTCATGCCCGAGGCCTATTCCCTCGTGTGCACCCTCGATAAGACCGGGGATATCAGCCATAACAAAGCTCTTTCCTTCGCCCATTTTTACAACACCCAAATTAGGTTCGAGGGTTGTGAAATGGTAGTTTGCAATTTTGGGACGTGCCGCACTTACCGCAGAAAGAAGGGTGGATTTTCCCACATTGGGAAAGCCTGCAAGACCTACGTCTGCAATAAGCTTAAGCTCCAATATAAGCTCCCTTTCCTGTCCACGGATACCGTCTTTTGCAAATTTTGGCGTCTGTCGGGTTGCTGTTGCAAAATGTACGTTGCCCCAACCGCCGTTTCCGCCATATGCGGCAATAAATTCTTCTTCGTTTTCGGACATATCCTTCATTACTCTGCCGCTTTTGGCGTCTTTTATAACTGTGCCTACAGGCACGTAAATATAAAGGTCTTCACCTTTTCTGCCGGAGGAGCGACGTGCTTTTCCGTCCTCACCGTTCTTGGCGGTAAACACCTTTTTATGAGCAAAATCAACGAGAGTTGTAAGGGTTTTATCAGCTTTAAAAACTATATTTCCGCCCTTTCCGCCATCACCTCCGTCGGGACCGCCGTCAGGAACGTATTTTTCTCTATGAAAGGAAACAAGCCCATTTCCGCCGTTTCCTGCCTTTACAGTTATAGTAGCTATATCTGAAAACATAAACACTTACCTCTTTAAAATCTGACCTATAAATTAACGGACCGTCGGGGACGCCGGTACCTATAATAAATTTTTGCATTTCCCCGTTTTATAAAACTACTCAAAAAAATTAAAAAGCCCGGAAAAACTCCGAGCTTTCATTTTTTGACTTATGCAGGATATACACTTACCTGCTTCTTATCCTTGCCCTTACGCTCGAACTTAACTTTTCCGTCAACAAGAGCATACAAGGTATCATCGCTACCAATACCTACATTGATACCGGGATGAATTTTAGTTCCTCTCTGACGAACGAGGATGTTTCCGGCAAGTACTGCCTGACCGTCGGCACGCTTTGCACCAAGACGTTTAGACTCACTGTCACGACCGTTCTTTGTAGAACCAACACCCTTTTTGTGAGCGAACAACTGAATATTCAATGCGAACATTATAATTTCACTCCTTCCGAATAAATAGCTACAGAATTAATTCTGTGTAAATTTCAAAAATTCACCATACTGACCGGAAAGCTCCGAAATAAACATCATAAGTGAGTTAATCAGTATGTCTGCACCTTCCTGACGAGTGTCTGAAACAGTGCAATTCACAAAACCGTCACGCTCCTCATATGTAAGCTGTGCAAGGTTTTGTTTTTCAATGCCGTTAATGGTAAGCCACACAGCAGTAGAAACAGACGCACATACAATATCACTGCCACTTTCGGCATAACCGCTGTGCCCTTCCACAGTAAACTGTGTGATTTTACCCTCGGTATTCTTTACCGTAGTAAACTTAATCATAATTACGCATTGATTGCTGTGATTTCAACCTTTGTATAAGGCTGACGATGACCGTTCTTGTTTCTGTAACCCTTCTTAGGCTTCATCTTGAAAACGATAATCTTCTTACCCTTTGTCTGGCTGAGAACCTTAGCAGATACAGTAGCACCCTCAACTGTAGGAGCACCTGCTGTAAACTTACCTTCGTCACCGATTGCAAGAACCTGATCAAATTTGATTTCTGTGCCTGCTTCGCCTTCAAGCTTTTCAACGAAGACAACGTCACCAACCTTAACCTGATACTGCTTGCCGCCGGTCTTAATTACTGCGTACATTTGTTGCACCTCCCGTTTATACAGACTCGCTATTAAGGTTGCGTAAAACGCATTTAATACCTTTTCTACGCGGTTACTGCTATATAATAACACATACCAACCCCTATGTCAAGAACAATTTCTAAATTTTTCTTGACATAAAGCACCGTGCAGGATTTCCTGCACGGTGAATGACTTTAGATTATTTAATTAAGCAAGCTCGTTCATTACTTCCTGACGTTCCTTTGCACGGATTGCTGTGAGAAGCTTCAATACAGATGTAATAACCAAAGCAATGCTCAAAACAAGCTGAATAAGCCACATTGCGGAATTTCCTGCCATATAAGGAGCTGACAAGAAGAAAGTAACAACACCTGCACCACCGCATACCACTGCGGCAGCCGCACCTAATGCAGAATCACGCTTAATTGCGTTAATAAGCAATGTAACAAGTGCTGACAAAAGAATGATAACGTTAGGTGTAAGAAGTGCAGAGAAATTTACAACCTCCTTGCACTCATAGGAAAGATACTCAAGGAATTCAGTGTCACGGAAGTTAGTCCAAACATAGCTGAAAGGAGAATATGACTTTTCAACCTTTTCCACTGCCTTAACACTTTCATCACCGGTTCTTCTTGCAGAAAGCATGTCTCTTGTTATAAATTCCCACTGACCCGAACTTGTTTCAATTGCAACGGGCTTACCTGCCTCTTTATAAGAGCCTGTGGTATAGCTCCAGTAGGGCAAAAACTGCATTACAAGCAAGATAAATGCAAAAATTGCACATGCGATGCCGTAACGACCGGTCATTTTCTTCATTTTTTCCAAAGTTTTCATCAATTTTTCCTCCCGAATTATGTAATACTTTCTATATTTTATCCTAACTTATCATTTTTGTCAACCTTGATTTATGTTTTTTTACAACTTGTCAGATATATCTATATTACGGTCCTTCTACTACCGCCAGCATCAGAATACCAAGAATTACAATCGAAATAAACATGTATTTCATCGGTGTGAGCTTTTCTTTAAGGAAAATCCTTGAAAGAATGAGTGCTACAATACAGCCGGATGAAAGTATAGGTGCTGCAACCGCACCGTTTCCGCTCAGTGCATATACATATGTAAACTGTCCCGCAGTTTCAAATATTGCAGCGAGGAATTTATCTCTTTGTTTTGGAATTGAGCCGAACTCAACCCTCTTTATTTTCATAAACACATATAAGACAAGTGCAACCAATGCAAAGGTAAGCTCGTAAGTGGTATTTGCCACTGCCTCGAGCGTAGCTTCTGTTACCCCGATGAGCGGTGTAGCTGCCACATCGTCAAGATAAAAAGCATCTGCGAAAGTGCCTACTGCATCGAGTATAGCGTACACAAAGGGCATACAGAACGCAATAACAGCCATTTTTTTGCCCAGTGTCCTTTTCCTCACCGTATCTCCCCTGTTTTCAAGGATTCCTACACCGAGCACACCTATAAGTATAAAGATTACAGCAATTACCGCCGGTAATGAGAGTGTATCTTTTAAAAAGATAACACAGAGCAGCGCGCACATAGCACCTGAGGTGTTTTCGATAGGGTCTGATATAGATTCTTCAATAAAACGCATACCAAAATAGGAAAACGCCATAGATACAATATATAGCATTGATACCGGAAGGTATTTGATAAGGTTAACAGGATTATAATTAATGTCCTGTGTAAGCAGTGTGAAAACTGCGTGTATTCCCATTACGATACCTACACAAACGCAGATTTTCAGGTGCGAGAATTTTTCTTCCTGACGTGCACCTTTCTTGTAAAAAAGTTCAGCAACTCCCCATAAAATGGCAGTGAGTAAAGCAAATATAAACCACATAAATTTTTTCTCCTTTGTTTATAAATTTAATTTTAGCGACAATTTCAGTTACAAAGAAGAAACAGGCGGCGAAGTAGTCCCTTGCCCGTATGCTCTTTTCTTACATCGGGACAAGCCCATGAAAATTACTTTGCTTTTATATTTTTTTAATGGCATTTTCGCCACCTCCTTTAAACAAAATCAGAAATTTATTCTGCTACTATCTGATTTGCAACCACTATAGCATTGTCAATGTGGTCACAGAAATTTTGTCTTCCTACCTTATCAATAAAGCCTGCCTTATCCATCACACGCAGAGGCTGTTCATTTACATGCGAGAAAATAAGCGTAATACCGTTTTCTCTGCAACGCTCAAAAAGCTCCTCAAGCGTATTCATTGCCGTGGCGTCAATGGCAGGAACGCTACGCATTCTTACGATAATACAGCTTATATGCTCCTCCACGCTGATATCTGCAAGGCGGTCTGCCGCACCAAAGAATAAGGGACCCGTAATTTCATATACACGGATATTTTCTGGAAGAATTTTAAGCTTTTCGCTGTCATCAGTATCCTTTTCGGGATACTTCCAGCCCTGCACGCCTGTTTCATCACTCATACGCTTCATAAAGAGTAAGCAGGCAAGAACAAAGCCTATCTCAATTGCTATAACAAGGTCAAACACAACCGTCAGAACAAATGTAATTACAAGAACTGATATATCGCTCTTGGGGGCTGTTTTTACAAGGCGTACAAACGGTCTCCACTGGCACATATTGTATGCAACCATAAAAAGGATTGCGGCAATTGTAGGCATGGGAATCATAGCTGCATAGGGCATCAGAAGCACCAACACCAAAAGAAGCACCGCAGCATGCACCATACCCGAAACGGGTGTACTGCCGCCGTTTTTAATATTTGCCGCTGTACGGGCAATTGCACCTGTAGCGGGGATTCCTCCAAAGAAGGCACTTCCCATATTACCGAGCCCCTGTGCAACAAGCTCTGCATTTGAGCGATGCTTACTGTTTGTCATTCCGTCTGCAACAACGCACGAAAGAAGTGATTCTATCGCCGCAAGAATTGCTATTGTGAAAGCATCGGGTAAAAGAGTTTTAACCATTTGAATATCAACCTTAGGAAGTGCAAACGATGGAAGCTTGCTCTTAACAGTATACAGCTTACCTATTGTGGGAACGTCCATACCAAGAAGCTGCACAATTAAAACTCCGATTACCACCGCAATAAGCGAGCCGGGTATCTTCTTACTGATACGAGGCCATATTATGAGAATAGCAAGGCTGATAATTCCGATAACAAGAGCCTGAAGATTTAGCGTTGAAATATTTTCAAAGAACGCCTCAAGCTTTTCCATCGTTTCAACAGGCTTCTCCCCTGCTTTATATGTTACGCCGAAGAAATCTTTAAACTGACCGATAAGTATTGTTACAGCAATACCGGCAGTAAATCCTGTAGTAATTGTATAAGGAATAAATCTTATAAGACTTCCCAGCTTAAAAATACCCATAAGAATAAGAATGATACCTGCCATTATCGTGGCAAGTGCAAGTCCTTCCATTCCATTTCTCGCCACAATGCCGGCAACTATTGTGGCAAAGGCTGCCGTAGGTCCTGCAATCTGAACATTGCTTCCGCCTAAAAACGAAATGATAAAGCCTGCTACAATAGCCGTATATATACCCTCCTGCGGTCCTACTCCGGAGGCGAGTGCCAAAGCAATCGAAAGCGGAAGCGCTATTATAGCAACTATAATTCCTGCGATAATATCCTTGATTAATTTTTCCTTGCTGTAGCTTTTCATTGAAGTAAACAGCATCGGTTTAAGTTCTTTCATAAAATGCATCTCCTTTGATAACAAGGATTATTTTAACATTAAATGAATAAAATTGCAAGAACATATATTAAATTAAAGGATAATTAAAAAAAGCACAAAAAAATTGTTGACAATACAGATTTTTCATATTATAATAAACAGGCAGTCAAAAAACGGCCCCATAGTCTAGCGGCCTAGGACGTCGCCCTCTCACGGCGAAGACCGGGGTTCGATTCCCCGTGGGGTCACCAAAAAACGAAGCATACCGTCAGGTGTGGTTCGTTTTTTTTTGCATTTTCTTCGGGGAATCGAACCCTGAGAGGGCAGCGAGCGTTAATAAAACGATTGATAATCGTTTTTAGCGAAGCTAGTGTGCTGACGGGTACTGCAAGCATGGCTTGCGTTCGTCGAGCAGGCAGGGTGCGTAGCAGCCGCTCCCCGTGGGGTCACCAAAACGCGCATAGACGAACCCTTTTTATTGTAAGGAATGTCTTTGCATTTGAAGAAGCAATACCGCCCAAGGATTAGTCCTTGGGCGGTATTGCTTCTTTGTCTATTTTGCAGGCACTTTGGCACTATACAGAAAAAATTTTTACCAATAGCTTACCCAATCTCTTGTGGCACGCACTAAAGCTTCCAGGTAGTAATAATCACCAAACTGTGTTACAGAAAATGGTTGAAACTGTTTTGCCCTTTCTGCCGGAGTCATATGAAGACTAACTCACAGGGGCATCGCTGTGATGCCCTTTAATTATGCGCTTATCGGTTTATAATTACCATTGTGTCTGAGTGTTACATTCCCATTCTCATCAGGCACTTCACCATAATCTGTGAATGGTGCGTTCATTGATACAACTATGGCAAGTTCACCACCAACGTTTCCTCCCTTCGGCAACAAAAAAAGCTGCATCATTTCGATACGACTAATTATATATGAGTAACAACGCGGCAACGCCCGGTTTTGAGCGCTGCCGTGCTATATTAACAAAGCCTTTCGGGAAGGAAGATGAAAAAAAGGATAGGGCTTTTTCAAAGAATAAAGATATTATTTCAAACAGTTATCATTACCAGGGGTTTCGATTTATGCTTCTGTCGTTTTTTGCCGAAATCAACAACATTATCTTTTAGCAATTTATTAGTTCAAATGAAAAACACAGTTGATTATTTAAAGCTTCCCCAGGGCTTAAAATTTTAAGTTTTCCTTCCTCTCGCATAACATCTCGACCATCGGGATGACAGTTTCCGGGCTCAAGACCTAAAACATACTCATACTCACCCATCATTTTCCACTGTGTAAAATAATCAAGGGTATCATCAGAATATGTCATTTCCATTTTTGTATTTATATCGGGACTATAGAGTGTTATCTGCGGTTTTTCGCTAAAACTGTGATAATAGCACTGCTCTGTAAAATTGTTTTGCGGCACAAGCATTTTATCCCATGTTTCTATTTCATTTTTTGAATGCTCGTTGCGTGGTGATACATCACTTGAATTGATTTTGAGAATACTGTTTTCCTTCAGAAGCGGATATCCCATATTGCAGTGATACAAAATCATATATGGCGTTTTTTTACAATCAATGTTTGTTACCTTATCATTAATTGTAAGTGTACTTTCCTTTAAACTGCAAATATATTCTCTTTCAAGAAGCATCTTGTGCGAAAAGAGTGATGCATCACGCACTGAAAGACTGATTCTTATTCTCTCATCATCAATTTCCCATGAATAGTTTTCGCACGGAACATGCGATATATTTCCATGAAGCGACAGATCTTCACCTGCATCGTAGCAAGGGTTTCCAACGGCGGTAAGTCCGCAGGTTGTCAAAAAGCCTGCGGTAAATGACTTTAAAAAACCTGCTCCGTTATTGTCATAATACTGTGGCGACACAAGACCGCATGGTGCAATATATGCCATTGAATTTGAATTGAAATACAGATATGGAATATCACCGCATCTGTCAAGGGAAACTGTAAAGTTAAGTCCCTTTCCGTTATAGGCCTCTAACAGACGCATACCGTCTGCTTTACCGCCAACTGCACGCACCTCTCTTACTCCGCAAAGCTGAGATGGATGTCCTATATACTTATTCATATCACAGCACATCCTTAAGCTCGGGATTTTCGGCAAAGTGTTTAAGCATTACAATAGGCTCGGTTGAAGATGTGTTTGTGATTATAATTCCTTCCTTTGCAGCCTTTTCAGTAACGAAAAATTCGTCATTTGTAAGCTCACCATAACGGATAAGTGTAGGTGTTTCTATATCCCATTCACCGAATTTACCTCTGCCCTGCAAAAGAATAAAGCCATATGCTGCCGCATCCTTAATTACCACTGTCTGCCCGGGATTAATTGTAAGACGCTTTGCCGATACTTCCTTACACTTGTAGCAAATCCATTCTTCTGTATACTGCTTGTTAGAAACGATTGTAAGAGGTTTCATAAAGCGGTTCTTAGAGAAGTTGGGGTCAACATTCTTTTCCCAATCGATTACATCGATAAGATAATCATAGTTTCCTTTTTCTTCTTCGGGGCAGTTTTTCCACAAAAGGTCTTCTGAAACTGTATGACCGCCATGAAGAACAGATTGATACATCGCATATACATCGCTTGCAAACTGCGGCTCGTATGTACACATGCTTGCAGGTGCATGAAGCACTCCCGGAGGTACGTCCCAGCCTGTGTCAAGAGTAATCTTGTATGCCTGTGAAAGGTCAAGAATTTTATTATCACCCTTTGTAAAGCTCATAAGAGCTTCTTTTACATCTTCCTTTGTTGTTTCAGGTCTTAGTCCGAAATATGTATGACCGAATTCACCCTCATAATTATTGCACTGTGACGGGAAAAAGTACATTTCGGGTTTTCCCGCTTCGCCTACACGTGCTGCGTGTTCATCACGGTGATGAATGTGATGCGGCAGCGGTCCAAGATTATCAAAGAATTTTGAAAACATAGGCCACTTGCCGTATTTGTTCCACAATTCTTCACCAATTACTTCACTTTTTAATTCTTCTACAGCATCACGAAGAAGAACTCTTTTACTGCCGTCTTTAGATACGATGTAGCTTAAGCCTTCATCCTCGGGTGTTCCGGGACCGTTATCGGCAGGCGTAGTGGATGCAAACCATCTTTCATCAATTCCTCCACGCTCCTGTCCCAATACATAGTAATCTTCAGGATGAAGCTTAATTCTCTTTGCAGGGCGGCAGAAAGCTCTGGGCACCCATGCAGGGGCAAGACGATATACTCCTTTTCCTTCTTCCAATAATTTTTTTGCGATTGACATAATCATTTCCTCCCTTTAATTATTTTATACATATTAAATATTTCATTTTTCTCACTTTCAAATTTTACAAATCCGTCCTCGTATTTGAACGGAATACTTTTTTCCTCCGGAAGCAGCAGCACATCACAGGGCTTATCCGCTTTTATTGCAATATAAAAGCTTTCAA
This sequence comes from Clostridia bacterium, assembly GCA_045545055.1. Taxonomy (GTDB): domain Bacteria; phylum Bacillota; class Clostridia; order UMGS1883; family UMGS1883; genus UMGS1883. The sequence continues at coordinate 16,609 of JAZQAB010000067.1, forward strand.
GCTTTCTGGCTTTATAATCCTCGTTAAGAAGAACAGTGCTTACTAATATACTATCATCCGTTTTGAAGCTTATAATCTCAACATCCTTCGGGGCATCGGATACAACCGTACTTTCATAACCAAAGGCATATTTCAAAAGACTTAAAAACACACGTCTGTACTCATACAAATTAATGCTTTCAATGGGAAGTGCCGACCATAAGACCGTACCCTTTCCATACTTTTTAACTGCGGTTGCCACAATATCCGTATGCGTAAATGGCGGATTTGAATGTATCGAAACAAACTTCAGAGTGTTCTGATTTGTATATGGCAAAGTAATTGTTGCAAGTACATCATTTTCGTCGAACCCATGCATTATTGGTGCCGTTCCCTCAAACTGTAAGGGATATTTTTCGTTATAATCACAAAATGCCTTTTCTGCACTCTTTTCAGGGGCTATATACACAATATTTTCGGTTGTCCTCCCATTACACTCTGCGCAAAAAAACTCACGCATCAGCCCTTCATTCTGACCTCCGCTGATATACAGACATCCACCATTTTTAACGTAGTCGATAATTCTCTGATTGTCATAGGAGTCTTCATTTGTCAGGCACGGCGCAATAAGTATTTTATATTTTTCAATATCGTGGAAACCGCCCGTTACTCCGCAGGGAATGTTTTCAAAAACAAAAGTATCAACTGTATTTACCGCAGACAAATGGTTTGAGTAAATCTCTCCGTAATTATTGAACTTACTGCGCATAGTGTAATAGACGCCTATATCCTCAATCATATCACCGCAAAAATATTTCTCATACGGGATTTCCTCGGCAAAAATTTTTCCTACCCGTTCATAAACACGTTTATCCATTGTTCCCGTCGGGTCAACAGCATCTATAACCATAGTTGCACCGTGATGGGCAGAGGTAAGGAATACTGCACTTCGCATAACATCCTCCGACTTTGTAAGAGTATGCTTTGACAAATTAACCTCACAACGCGAAAACATATATTCAAACGGCTGATTTTTTGTTATATTACGATAAAGCTTACATGTAAAGGAATGACGGTATATTCCCCCGTAAAGATCTCCCCCCACATAATCACAGGCGTCGTTTACAGGCTCTGCAATAGCAAGCGAACCATCAGAAAGAACGGCACAGGCAAAATTATGCTCAACACTTACCCCGGGAGCAAGTTTCTTCATTTCGTCAGTTATACCCTGAGCAAATTCTCCCATCCACTCACGTCTCTTCCGTATGTGAAGAAGCCACCTTTCATCATTCCAGTCCTCATTAACGGGAATTTCTCTCCCGACTTCCTCTTCCCAGCGTTTGCGGCAGCTCTCACAGTAGCACATATGCGGCCAGAAAAGCATATCGAAAAACATTCCGTCAAACTCAAAATACTCTGCCATTTCCCTCATCTGCTCGGAAATAAAATTGCGGTAGTCCTTGTTATTAGGACAGCAAAGACCATAACGAAAAAGGTTATTGTTTGCAAACTCAGCCTGTACAATTTCCTTTTTCTCATATTTTGTTGTGCCGTCCTTATCAATCATTCTCCATTCAGGGTGATTATGATATGCCCAATTATTATAAATCAGGCTGTAATACCCTGTAACATAAATATTTTCTTTACGGCACATTGCAGCTAAGCGCTGCATCATATCCTCACGTCCCACAAATGCATTATGCATCTTTCCTGATTTTGTAGGATAATAGCATAATCCTACGTGGGACTGAAAATATAGCATAGCATTCTGGATTTTAGCTTTTTTCAGATTCTCAAGATAAACTTCGGGCGAAAACTCAGACAAAAAGGCTTCGTCCCAGTCATCTATGTGCATATCACACAAATGTCGTCTTATTGCGTTTTTATACCACATAATAACTTCCCCTTTTTATTTCGTTTCGGTTATCTTGATTTTATCATAATTAAGTAGTATAATAAATGAAAAACAGACTTTAAAAATAGCATTTTGGAACTTTTATGCGAAAGGGGTTACTATATGCTTGAAATAGCAATGGACGACTTGAAGCAAGCTGCTGTCGACTTTTACAACATGACAAAAATTAAAATTGTGCTGTATGATTCAGGGAGAAATGTTCTTTTTTCCTATCCCGATACCATGTGTGAATTTTGCACACGCATACGTTCCAGTCAGGATCTTGCGAAAAAATGCATCGACTGCGATAATGTAGGTTTTGATATGTGCGATGCAATACGTGCGCCGTACATATATAAATGTCATCTGAATCTTTCAGAGGCAATCGCTCCTATTTACGAAAATGGCATCACTATCGGATATATGATGCTTGGTCAGGTTCTTTTAGACACGCAAAGAGAAGCTGCGCTAAAGGGAGCCAAAGAGATTGCGCCAAAACATGGACTCGACACGCAAAAGCTGCTTTCCGAGCTCTCCGGGCTGAAAACTGTCAATAACGAATTTATAAATTCGGCTGTCAGCATGATGTCAATGTGTGCATGTTATCTCTACTACAACCGCATTATAAGCAACAAAGCAGATTTATTACATCTACAGCTTAAACAATACATCGACACGCATCTGGACGAGGATTTATCGGTAAAAAGAATCTGTAATGATTTTTTTATTTCAAAATCGAAGCTTTACACAATTTCAAACGAGTTTTTTGGCATGGGAATATCTGATTACATCAGAAATCTTCGTATTGAAGAGGCAAAAAAATTGCTTCGCAAAGGAAATCTTCAGATTTCACAGATTGCGAAGCAAATAGGATTTGCAGATGCAAATTATTTTTCACGTATGTTTAAACAGAAAGAGGGCATTACCCCTAAAACGTACAGAAATGCGTTTCAGCAGATTGAGAGCACATAAAATTTTGTGTAAATTATTTATTATAAATTCCAACCTGGGCAAAGCAGTAATTATCATTCCATACTCCGTCATCTGTTTGTGCCCACTTATCCTTTGTCCATACATTGTCACGCTTATAAAAATGTATAGGCGCTACAAAGTAACTCTCCCCTTCAGGCAAGTGATGCGGGCCGAGCATATTGCGAAGATTGTTTACAATAGTAAGCTCTATTGTATTTTCTCCTTTGCAGAGCACGTCTGACAAATCGCACATAAGATGCCCCCACATAAGAGAAGGGCACGAAACACCGTTGACTTTTACGTTTACGGCGTTAACACCTTTCTTGCTAAGGAATAGTCCGTAGCAAGTATTTCCAAGATTAAAGGTTTTTTTCAATGTTATTCTTCCCGAAAAGAACGGAAATCCCTGCTGCTCAATATTTGAAAGCTCAATTTCTTTTTTTGGTGCTGATATTTCAAATTCTCCGCTGTAACGCACGGCATTTCTTTCGAGAGTTTCAAACTCACCCTCAGTATTTACTGCAAAGTCACCTATAACATATACTGACTCAATTTCAGTGTCAAAGGTCAACTTATTTTTCTCCGTTTCAAAAGCCATCGCTTTTTCCAAATCTTCATAAACCTTTGAATTTGGTGCAAAATCAAGCTGTGTTGAAATAACATTTTCTCCTGTCTTTAACAATCTGCCAAGTGAAATCTTGCGGAAAGACTTGTCTCTGAAATATCCTCTGTCAGTTCTATCAATTTCTTTTCCATTTACTTTAATTGTAAACTTTTCAGGTGTTTCACATACAAGGAACACATTTTCCGGAATATCTTTTACTTTAAACTTATAATCACAGCGTACATTTACATTTCTTTTTAGTTCAAGCGCCATATATGTAACATCTGCCGCATTTTCTTTTTTTCCCACAAGAACGCCATCAAAATATACGTCGCAAGCGTCAAGAGTCAGAATGTTTTCACTGCAATGTGCTATTTGCCACTTCCCTGAAAGGTCTATTTTTTTAAGCTCTTTTTTCGCTTTATTTTGAGAGAACTTGCTGCCGTCATCAATCAAAACAAGACAGTCATATGGTGCAAAGGTATAGCTACCGTTAAAGGAAGATGTTTCACCCGTTGTAATATCAATTACCTTTCTGCCTTTTGTAAAATCAGCCTCTACAGTTTGATTATTGTTATTTATAAAGTAATAAACCTTAAAATTATCAAACTTTCTTTCTGTATATGTTATAAGCGACGAGGAACAGATATTGTTTTCTTTAACTTTGTCTGCAGTGGTTATAATTCCACCATTCTTTTCAAACTCGTCAAGAAGTCTTTGGGTGTTTTCAAAAAAGCCCTTGTTTTCAGGAATCACAACAGTTTTGTATCTCTGTGTGCCGATAACAAGCTCATTTCCCTCTACCCTTGCATGACGTTCCATAATAATCTCGTCACCAAAATGGAAAAGGATATGCTTTTGCATCAGTGTTTTATAATCGTTAAGCAAAGCATCGTTGTACTTCTGTAGGTCGCCGTTTTTATCATTATCAAAGCATTTCCATCCGCTTGACTGATTGTGTAAAAGCAATGTATCGTATTCCACCTTGCCCTCGGAAAGAATTTTCCCGATTCTTGACATAGCTTCATTAAATACTGCATATTCCTCCCACCAGGGCTGCTGATAATACATCGCCGGCGGATAATCACGCTTACGTAGTCCCTGCAAGGAATATCCCTCAAGATGCTGACAAAGCTTTGTTATTCCGTGCACCATCTGCCACTGATAAATAGCCTTAAGCTCATCAAATCCAACATTGTGTCCGCACAGCGCAAAGGTTTCTGAAAGTATCTCTTTTTTGCCGAGCTGATGCGCCACAGAAGAAACCTGAAGCGGTGTAAAGCAATCAAAAATATCTCTTCCCAGCCAGTCCATTCCAGGCATTGTAAAATACTCATAATGCGGCATACATGCTCCGTTCGTTGTAAGCTGGTCATACATTGTTTCTTCCAACACCATATGCCCTGTAAGACCAAGATTATGCTGTGTGCACCAATCATAAATCCTTTTCATGAAATTCTGAGAAAAGAGCTTTGTTACAAGTCTCCAAAACTTAAGACGTGTATTTTCATAATCACCTACAGAAAAGAACAGCTCTCCAAGCTTTTGGGGTAAGGATTCATTGTATTCTTTTTCATATTCTTCGGGTAAAATCAAGCTCCAGGGAATGCCGTTTCTTGAAATTTGGGGCTCATCACAGAAAAATCCGCTGAAAGAATCTCTATATTTTTCATAATACGGCTGATAAATTTTTTCAATAAACTTATCTGTAACCTTTGCATCCAGCGTATCAACATAAAAAGGATTAAGCTCATAATAAAAACGGTATTCCCCATTTATGCAAATTGTTCTTTCCGTATTTGTTATATCCTTATCCCAGCGCAGATATTTTTGCTGATACTCTTCTCCCAGGCCATTTACTAAGCCATTACCAAAGCCACTGGGCCAACCATTTTCATCATATGCCCAAGGCTGCATTCCTCGTTTATTTCCTTCTTCAATTCCTGTGGTAACATTATCAAACCACTCTTTTCCCATATATTCAGTGGTAAGTCCGCCTCTTGCATGCATAAAATATCCGCCCATGCCTGCTTTATCCATTATTTCTATCTGCCTTTTTGTTTCATCCTTATCAAGCTTTGAATTCCATGACCAAAATGGAATCGGGCGATATTTCTTTTCTATTTCTTTAAAATTCATTCCTAAGCACATCCTTGTGATTCAGAATAAGTAATTACTAATATATGTGTCGTTGACAAATAAATCCCTGCAAGTTCTATTCTGATAGGATAGTTAAATTTCAAACGGGTCATTGACGTCTTCCGTATTTCCGCTTCTTGCACTACGCATACCTGCATCAAATGCTGCTGCGGCTTTCATATTGAACTCTGCCGTTACAAGCTCGCATAAAGGCTTACCTTCATTAATAAAGCCTGCAATATTAAGTGCAATATCGTCATCATCATCACCGACAGTAAAAACTTTGTCGGGCGTTGGAGTTGATGTATGTAATTCCTGAGGATAAAGCTTAACCTCTCTTAAATATCTGTCTGACACAATCACTCCCTTAGAGCCGTAAATAACAGGGCCTGTAGGAACTCCGCCTCCGTTCACGGTGGACCATGAGCCTTCTATTACACCGACACACTTTCCAAAATCTATGGCGAATACAGAATAATCCTCAACTTTCGAGAAAGGAAGGAGGTAATTCTTGGCAAAGCCTGTTACACGCTTTGCAGTTTCACCTGCAAACCATGTTGTAAGTGTGAAACCGTACCCGGCATAATCGCATATTGAGCCACCACCTCTTTCGGGGTCATACCACCAGAGATTAGCAATCTCTTCTGCATTTTCCTCTGTTATCTTGTAAGGTCCAAGAGTTGCAGGGCTTCTGTAATGCACACGGAGAATATCACCGATAACACCGCTATCAGCAAGCTCTTTCGCTTTACGGAAAGATTTAAACCACGCTACAGGCCAGTTTATAATAAGCTCTGCCGTGCTGTTTTTATGCGCGCGGTACATTCTTTTTGCATCATCAAGGGAGAGTGCCATAGGCTTTTCAACAAGAGTGTGTATTCCCATAGAAAGAGTTTCTTCAACAATATCTGCGTGACCTTTTATGTCAGTGCATATTACCGCAATATCAATATCCTTTTTCAAAAGCTCCTTATAATCATCAAAAAGCTTCAGTTCCACATCATCAGGAAGATTCAGTTTAAGCTTAGTTTCAAGCTGCTCCTTTGTAAACGGCGGTACATCTGCCATTCCTACAATTTCGTATAAATCCTTGTGACGGTTAAAGTCCCGCGACAAGGTAATAACGTGTATATGTGATATTCCTATAATTGCTACTCTTAACTTTCTCATAGTATATTCCTCCATTTACAGATATATTTCTTCAAAATCCTGTTTTGATATTTCGTGCGGATATTTACCGTTTGCTGCAGCCCAGGCAGCAGCCTTTCCGGCAGCCTCACCCATCGCTGCGGCACTGCCTGACATTCTGTAGCTTGAATGTGCTTTAAAATCTCCGCTGATGCATCTTCCTGCCATCATAAGCCCCTTAACATCTTTTGCGATAAGGGCACGCAGGGGGATATCGTAAGGGTGAGTGACCTTACTATTTTTTTCAATACTTCCAACATTCTTCTTTGTTGCGTGAATATCTATCCCTGCATTAATATGGCATACTGCATCTTCAAAGGTTGCGCCATTATAAAGATCATTCTGGCAAACGCAGTAAAGCCCTTCAATTCTTCTTCCTTCGCGGACACCGATATTCTCTGCCGTTGCTACGAGCTGAATATTCTTCCATATACCGCCGCTGTTTCTAAGCGCATTTACAAGGATATTAATTTCTTTACGAGCGTTAACAGTTGCTTTTGTTATATCTCTCGCATTTGTAGCTTTGCAGTCATATTCGTGATTTGCTACAAGCATATATACATCATTTCCAACATGATACAGTGCAGGAAGAGTGTAAGAGGGTTTCACTCCACACCGCAAAAATTCATCGAGCAGTTTTTGCTTGGGTGTTTTTCCTTCTCCGTACGGAAGCGTATTATCAAAAGGCTTCATGTCACCTGACTTAATACCGCTTAAAAGTGCAACAAGGCTCATCGGCTGGGTTTCTCCTGTGCCGCTCTTTCCTTCTTCGTACCGGCACTTTGCCATTGCACCCAAATCACCGTCACCGCTGCAGTCAATAAATACTTTTGCTCCCCAAGCCTGTTTTCCCGATTTGGAATCTGTTATTACATAGCGAAGAACACCGTTTTCAGTAACAGCAGAGGTCAGCCGTGTATGAAGCAGGAAATCTGCATTTGCATCCAAAAGCTTTTCCTCCAGAATCAGCTTCATCTGCTCCACATCGGATATAAATATGCTGTCACGGGCTATTCTTCCGCTCCCCCGTTCTTTGAGCTCTTGTGTAATTTCTTTTATTATTCCGCCTTTATCGTGGGCATCAAGCACCCACGAAAGAGCACCGGCTGTCCATATACCGCCTATACAGCCGTTCTTTTCAATAAGCAGTACCTTTGCACCCTTACGTGCTGCCGAAATAGCCGCACAAGCTCCTGCCGGTCCGCCTCCGACAACAACGACATCATAATTCCCCTGCACGGGAACTTCATCTGTGATTTTAAGAAATTTTTCCATTAATTATGCCTCCAAGGAACAAAGGGACTGTAAAAGCACTTTACAGCCCCTTTGTAATCAGCTTGTTACTCTACGTCTTCTGAAGTTGTAAGCGGTACAAGATTTTCCATGCTTTCAAACAGGAATACTTTTGCAGTATTTCCGTCAGTTACAGAAACACTTGTATTATATGTTCCGCCTGCTTCAAGTACCGCATCTGTAATAACTGCGGTATCAAGAACCAAGTCTGCATATTCCGCTTTAATAAGCTTTGCCAAGAGATAGTTCACATCGTTGTTGTTCACGATTGTGATACCCTCTGTTTCATTTGCGGTCATCACAACACCGCCGTCAACAAGGTCTGTTCTTACATAAGGTGCCAAAGGTGTTGCCGCAAAGCCCTCTGTAAGATATCTTGCAACTGTTTTTGCACCACGTTCAAGAAGATGTGTCTTATCCGCTACGTAGTAGTTATCTGCAGAGTCCTCTCCGATAGTGGAGAGAAGATTCTTTGTCTTAGCATACAAATCTATAACGGGAATATTGTTTGCTGCTGCAAATTCTTTCATAGCCGTTGCAAAATCATTTATCTGAACACTATACTTATCTCTTGACTCAGATACATTTCCGCCATCAAAATATGCTTCTGCAATAGATGTTGCAAGCACCGTTGTTACACCGTATGCCTTTGCCTTGTTTATAAATTTACCAAGGTAGTTCTTGTAATCTTCAATTGTGTATTCGTTATTTGTTACACGGCTTCTTTCATTATGTCCGAAAGATAATACAAGAATATCTCCGGGGTTTGCCTCCCACATAAGCTCGTCGAAAAAGTTTCTTTTTAGAGGTGCGTTACCATCAAAAAATCCTCTTGTGTACTGACCTGCAACTGCATTATTGTTTACGGTAATATTCTGAAGTCTATCTCCGATTACCTGTCCCCAGCCTCTTGTGTCAGCATTTAAATCATAACCGGCAGCGATTGAATCACCTGCTATAAGAAGCTGTTTTCCTGTGGCAGAGGTGTTAGGAACCGGAACTGTAACCTTGATATCATCAACCATCGCCCTGCATATTGTATCGTTTGCCCTGCTTGTAAAATATATTGCTGCAATTTTTGTGCTTCCACTTGTCGCAGCGGTAGCTTCGTCGTCGTAGCAAATCTGGTTTTCAAGCATTAAATCATTATTTACATAAATATCATATGTTCCGTCGCCTGTAAAATCCATCTTGACTGTAACCCAGTCTGTTTCTGTTGTAGCATCAATAAAATCAAGGTCACTACTTGTCACTGCATCTGCTCCGAATAATCCGCTCTGAATTGTAGGTCTTATCTTGACACCACTACCACCGGTAAAGTATCTTAACGCAATTCCACCAATAGAGGTCTCTGCTGAAAGTGCGTCTTTATCTGTTCCGGCAATTATTTGTAAAGCATTTTGATTAGAGTCCGTCTTATCCATGCAAACTTTTACCTTTGCACTTACAGTAAAAGGACCCGTATATAAGCTTGGCAAGACAAGTTTATTTACCCAATCTGATTTTCCGGTAATATAACTATATTTATTTACATTATCCCCGGCTATGTATACCTTTTTATTGTTTTCATATGTTCCCAATGTAAGTCCTACAGTTTCTGTTGTTGCCTCTGCATTCGCTTTAATAAGTGCAGGACGTGTTACTGTAGACGCTGTTTCAGCAGTTGCTGCCTGAAACTTTTCCATATCTTCATAAATAAGAGTTTTGTAAGCTTGTGTATCTACAAGCTTATTAACAGAAATTTCTTCAATATAGGTTGTCATATCTGTTCCTGCTTTTATTCTCTGAGCAAAGAAAATTGATTGCACAGCAGTTGTTGCCGCCGCCGCAGATTCATTCATTTTAAATCCGCTTATAAGAAGCTCATCTTCAATGTACAAATCATAAGTTTTGTTTGCTGAATCAAATACCATTTTAACTTCAATCAATCCTATTGAATCCTTGTCTGCACCTTTGGTAACAACAACACTTGATTCAGCTCCTGCGACCTTTAAGTTTTCTTCAATACCATCATAGGCAACTGCATAAATTTTGCCGCCTATTTCTTTAATTAAAAATCCGCCAACTAATTCCGAAGCATTGGAAGTACCGGCACTTACTCTTGTACGAAGAATTTCTGTATCTACTCCTGTTCCAAAAGCTGCTCTGAGCTTCATATTAACCTCGAAGTCACCTGCATATGCTTCTTCGCCTATTGCGAACTTATTAAGCCATGAACCCTGAGGCTTTACAACAACATATTTATTGCCGTTCTGCTCTTCAACATATACTTCATTTGAGTCTTCAGCATAGGCTCTCAGATAAAGACCTTTGCCATCAACAAGTGCTTGGGTGGAAGTAAGCTTTGTTGCAGGATATCCTGAGATATCATCGCTGAATATTGTTTCGGTTTCCATTACCTTGAGGGTAAGGTTTACGGCAGTACCGTCCTCATCTGTACCTGTATAGTAATGGTTTCCTGCTGCGGAGGTATTTACTGCGGTTGCAGTCCATTCTACCGCCTTGTCATTTACCTTTGCAGGTAATGTGTAGTCTGTGCCGACAACCGTTACGGCAGTTACAGAAACTGCTTCTGCAGCTAACGCAACACAAGGGATATTGCACAAAGCAATTGCTATACAAACTGCCATTAAACGGATTGCCGCTTTCTTAAAGTTTTTCATAGCTATCTCTCCTTAATAAATTTATTTTAATTATTTAATTACATTGTAGATAAGCTGTGCCGCCTGAGCACGGGTTGAGTTCGTTCTTGGCGAGAAAGTACCGTCGCCCATTCCGCTGATATAGCCCTCATTCACAAGCAGAGCTATTTTTTCTTTTGCATAGGAAGCAATTTCACCTTCATCTGAAAAGTTACTTTCCGAAGTGTCCTTATCAGAAAGCTTTCCTACCTTTTCCATAGCATTACATAAAATAACTGCCATATCCTGACGGGTTATATTCTCTCCAACGCCAAAGCTTCCGTCGGGAAATCCCGTAACGATACCCTCGTTATATGCCGTTTGCAGATAATAGTCGTACCAGCTTCCCACAGGAGCATCGGGAATACTGTGAGTTATTTTATCAGTTATTTCAAAATCAAGAGCAAGAAGCACCATTTTTATGAACTCTTCCCTTGTGACGCTTCTTCCGGGATGGAATTGTCCGTCACCGCTGCCGCTTATTATACCCTTTTGGTAAAGGTGGTTTACCGCATCCTTTTCCCATGAAGCTGAGGTTACATCTGTAAAGGGGGTTGCCTTAACGGGTGTGTCAAGTTGAGGAGTAACAGGTGCAGATACACCGCCAACGGCTCCGCCGCCACCTCCGCTGCCTCCGCCGCTTCCGCCGCCTCCGGGGGTTGAGGAAGGATTAACGGTTACATTAAAGCTTTTTTCCTCTGTATAATTTCCTTTGGTAAGCGTTGCGGTCATTACAACCACAGTTGCAGTCGTTGGGTTTGTTACGATTCCGCTATTGCTTATTACTGCAAAGTTTCCTGACTTCCACGAAATACCTACCGCTTCAGCACCTGCCGTGGGAAGCGAAAGATTGCCGGTAGTGCTTGATGCAATGCTTAAAGCAAGCTTTGCACGGCGTACCGCCTGAATATCACTTGTCCTGTCGCCTGCTTTTACGGTTACATTTTCAAAAAGCTTATCACGTGATACGTTTCCTCTTGAAATGGTTGCGGTGATTGTAAGCGTTTTGTCAATAGCGGGAACAATGATTCTTCCCTCATTGTCAACAACACCTGCATCACTTGTTTTCCACGAGATTTTCGCACCCATATCGCTTTTTGTTATAAAGTTCATATCGGTGGTTACTGCATCGGGTGCTTCGCTTGAAATCTTATCAAATGTCAGAGCGTTATATGTTTCATCTACGATTTCCTTATCTGTTGCATCCGCTTTCATAACCTTTACGGGGAATTCCTTTTTGTATTCCATTACACCGTAACCGCAATCTCCTGTAAGAGTAGCAGTCAGAACAACGTCTTTATTTCCCTCGGTTGCTTTCGGGCGGTTTACTGAGCCGCTTTCCGTAATATATGAGCTGTTACTTGTTTTCCATTTAACCTTGCAGCCTAACACAATTTCAGGTAAGGTTATATTGGAGGTTACCGCAGACGGAATTGAAATAAGCTCTGCTGCTTCCTTAAGTGCATTGTCAAGAATTGTTATATACACATCTTTAAAATGAGCTGTAGCCGGCACCTGTGCAGTTGAACGGTCAGCCCATCTTACCCACCAAAGCTGAACATCTTCAACATATGTCTTAAACGGCATCACATCACTGATACGTTTATTATCTATATACACCTCATAGGTCTGATTATATGTATTCACAATAAGCATTATTTCAAAGTATTTTCCTATTGGAAATGCATTTTTATATACATAGCTTGTTCCGTGCTCGTCCTGAAGAGTAATTGATTTATCCTTTGAGAACATTACTGAAACAACACATGAGGAATTTGCTTTTTCCGTAAGCTCGTAACGGAAATCTTCAAATCCGTCTTCAATACAGAAAGATGTTTCTATTGCTGCAATTCCCGTATAAGGGTCAGGGTAAAGAGCAAAGAAGTCATGAAGATTTTCATAGGTTGCATATTTTCCGTTTTCTCCGGATTTAATAAGAATCTTTGGATTTGCCGTTCTCCATGGAGCGAATGCCAGTGCATATCCATCTTTGTATTTTTCAAAGTTTTCATCAATATACTTAGGCAGTGCTGCTATAACGTGAAGTTCGCAGGCAGCAGGAAGAACATTGTCCTCAACTTCTCCGTAAACAGTGTAAGTTCCGGGTCCTGTCACAACAGACCTGAAATCCCCCCACACTACATTCTCCTCAATAATTTCTCCGTTATTGAGAATTGCGAAAACCTTATCCGGCAATTTAATTTCCTCTGTTTCATAGAACGCCATTTTTGTTTTTTCTATGCTTTCTATAACAATAGGCTTTACCATAACTGTAAGTGCTACGGTACCGCTATATCCCTCAACTGTTCCTGTGAAATGAAATTCACCAAGGGTATCGGTTGTGAAGCTCTCTGCATTTTCCCACGTTATGCTGACATTCTTTTTGTCGCCGTCGGAAAGAAGTGCCTCAACCTTTTCGGGGAATGTATACGCTCCATGTTTCACAATTTCGTCAGCCACATCCTCAATTGAAACAATGCTTCGTGAAACGGCTGACAGCGTTAATGTAACAACGCCCTCATCATACCCAGATACAACACCCTCGTAGGAATGTGTCCCCTCGCTGTCAAAGGTTATTTCGGTCATATTATCTTCCCAGACTACGGGACGGCTTACCTTATCTCCGTCGGCGGTAATCGCATCAACTGTTTCGGGGAAAATATATTTTTCACCAATATCCACCTTTTGAGTTATATCGCTGACAGACTCGATTGAATAGCTTTTGTAAATTGCAATATTATCAAGGTAATATGCTTTGTCGGGAGCTTCGGATAAAGAACGGTTGAATGCTATGTTCATTTTCTTGATTTCAATATCATAATCGTAACCGCTTATTCTCTGATACAAATCAAGGTTTTCAAAAAGATAACTTTCATCACTGTCATAGAACTTAATTTCCAGTGACGCTTTTTCTTCATTTGTATCAATAATAATTTTAAAATGAGCTTTTCTGCTTAAAAGATTTAAATTTTCTGAGGCATCTAACAGGATTTCTGTTTCTCTATTCTCATAACCGAGCTGAAGTCTCTTCTTTCCGCCGGAGGTTACTATTGCAGTTGATAGAACTGTAGCTCCCATAGAATCGTAATGAATTGCATAAAAATCATTACAATCCTCATTAAAATCAACATCAAACTCACTCACGACTCTGCCTTTAATTGATTTATTGTTATCAAGGTCGGCTACTGTCATATATTCGCGGGTGTTGTTATAGCTAAGAACATAATTATCGTCCTGCTTCACTATATAAACACGTGGCTCTTTGAGCTGTACGGGGTTTCGCACAAGAATTACCTGCTGTCCAAGCAAATCTGCAAACGAATCAAAGGTTTCTGTCGGAATAAGGTACTCCCTTAAATCCGACTTGACTGTGATTTTTGCGTAAACCTTTTTACTGTACCCGTCAACAGTTCCCTCGATATTGTATGTTCCGCTCTCGCCCGATGAAAACTGTGTAATCGAGTCTTTCCACGTTACAGAACGGGTTATATATCCTGTATCTGTGATAAGCTTGACCTTTTCGGGCAGATTGTAAACCTGATTTTGCGATATTGTTGCCTGAATTTCTTCAACGCCTGTTACAGTGTAGTTTGCAAAAACATTGATGTCATCTATCATAACCTTGCAAGTTCCGTCAGCAGCTCTGCTTGCAAAGTATATTGCCGCAACCTTTATATTGCCGCTTGTGGCAGCCGTTGTTGCATTATCGTAGCAAATCTGGTCTTCAAGCAGCATTTCGTCCCCGATGTATATATCGTAAGTTCCGTCTTTGGCAAAATCAAGCTTGAATGTTACCCAGTCCGTTTCGGAGGTATCTGTAAGAAAATTCAGCTTGTCGTTTCTGTCAATCTCACCATACAATCCGCCCTGTGTTGAGGGTTTAACATAAAGCAGACCGTCTGTTTTTTGGTATGTAAAGCCAATTCCTCCCACCGACGTGTCTGCGGTAAGCGAGCTTGAATCTGTTCCCGCAATCATCTGAAAGGTTGTTATGCTTGAGTTTTTGTTATCAACAAAAATTTTCACCTTTGCCGTAACTGTAAAGCTGCCTGTATGTACCGACGGAAGAACAAGCTTTGATGACCATGCTGATTTTCCGTCAATATAAACGTATTTATTCCCGTTTTGTTCAGCTATATTTATTTTTGGGTTTTTGGCATAAGTGTTTAATGAAAGTCCTGAACCGTTCACAAGTGCCGGACGTGTAACTGTTGCGGCGGTTTCAGCAGTTGCCGCCTGATAT
>JAZQAB010000068.1:0-11849 GCA_045545055.1 Clostridia bacterium
AAAGACGGAATTGGTCTTGTATCATCAAGAGTGATGCTGTGTGCTGCACATCAGGCACATACAGTTTTAAGAATTATAGCAAATGAATTTGAAGTATAGAAAGAAGGAAATGCAAATGAACAGTGATAAACTTGTTATCGGCGGTCATGAATTTAATTCCCGTTTTATTTTAGGGTCGGGTAAATATTCTCTTAATCTGATTGAAGCTGCAGTAAAGGATGCAGGTGCGGAGATTATAACTCTTGCTGTGCGTCGTGCAAACACAAAAGAGCAAGAAAATATTTTAGATTTTATTCCAAAAGGAATTACCTTGCTCCCTAACACAAGCGGAGCAAGAAATGCACAGGAAGCGGTAAGAATTGCTCGTCTTGCCCGTGAGCTTGGATGTGGTAATTTTGTTAAGATTGAAATTATGCGTGATTCAAAGTATCTTCTCCCGGACAATCAGGAAACCATCAAAGCAACACAGATTCTTGCAAATGACGGATTTGTTGTAATGCCGTATATGTACCCTGACCTAAATGTAGCCCGTGATTTAGTTAATGCAGGAGCCGGGGCTGTAATGCCACTTGCATCTCCTATAGGTTCTAACAAAGGTCTTTCTACTAAGGACTTTATTCAGATTCTTATTGATGAAATTGATTTGCCGATTATTGTTGATGCAGGTATTGGTAAGCCTTCACAGGCATGTGAAGCAATGGAAATGGGTGCGGCGGCTATTATGGCAAACACAGCATTAGCCACTGCAGGTAATCTTCCTCTTATGGCATCCGCATTCCGTCAGGCAATTGAAGCAGGAAGAAAAGCATACCTTTCCGGTCTTGGAAGAGTTCTTACAAGAGGTGCATCTGCATCTGATCCTCTTACGGGATTTTTGCGTGATTAAGGAGGCTTTATAATGGAAAATCAATTTTTTGTAGATTCGGAGTACTTGTCACCCGAAGCACTTGCAAAAAAGCATCAGATAGAGACAGATCCTTCCTCCCGAAAAAATCACATGGAATACTTACCGGGTATGGAGAAAATAGAATCGGATGTTTGCAAAAATGTAATGGAGCAGATGAATTCTTTTGACTACTCTAAATATACTGCAAAAGATGTAAAAGCAGCGTTAGAGCATGAAACCTGTACTATAGAAGATTTTAAGGCACTACTTTCCCCTGCGGCGGAAGCCTATTTAGAACAAATGGCACAGAGAGCAAGACATGAAACAAGCAAACACTTCGGTAATACAGTTTACCTTTTTACCCCTCTTTACATAGCCAATTACTGTGAGAATTACTGTGTATATTGCGGCTTTAACTGCTATAACCATATTAACCGTATGAAGCTATCTATGGAGCAAATCGAAAAGGAAATGAAGGTTATATCGGGCAGCGGTATGGAAGAAATTCTGATTTTAACAGGCGAAAGCCGTACTCAAAGCAATATAGATTATATCGGCGAAGCGTGTAAACTCGCAAGGAAATACTTCCGTTTGGTAGGGCTTGAAATATATCCCGTAAATACCGATGAATATAAATATCTTCACGAATGCGGTGCTGACTATGTAACGGTGTTTCAGGAAACCTATGATACAGAAAAGTACGAACAGCTTCATCTGCTTGGGCATAAACGTGTGTGGCCTTACCGATTTGATGCACAGGAGCGGGCACTTATGGGTGGTATGCGTGGTGTAGCGTTTTCCGCACTTTTGGGACTTTCAGATTTCAGAAAGGATGCTTTAGCAAGTGCACTTCATGTGTACTACCTGCAAAGGAAATATCCTCACGCAGAAATGTCGCTGTCCTGTCCCAGACTCAGACCGATTATCAATAACGATAAAATCAATCCTTTAGACGTTCATGAAAAACAGCTATGTCAGATAATATGTGCTTATCGCATCTTCTTACCCTTTGTTGGCATTACAGTATCCTCCCGTGAAAGTGCACAGTTCAGAAACGGCATTGTAAAAATTGCTGCAACAAAGGTTTCAGCAGGTGTTTCTACCGGAATCGGTGACCATGAAAGTAAATACAGCGGAAAAGAGTCAGGTGAAGCACAAGGCGACGAACAGTTTGAGATTGACGATAACAGAAGTCTTGACAAGATGTATACAGATATTACAGACGCAGGACTGCAGCCTGTTTTAAATGACTATCTTTATGTATAGGGGAAAATTAAGATGAGAAATTTTGATACAACATTATATTTTATAACAGACAGTACCGGATTTAGTGAAGAAGAATTTTTAAGAAGAACCGAAGAAGCATTAAAAGGCGGAGTTAGCTTACTGCAGCTTCGCGAAAAGGATAAAACCACAAGAGAATATATCTCACTTGCAAAAAAAGTTCACAAGCTTACAAAGAAATATAATGTACCGCTTATTATTGACGACCGTATAGATGTTACTCTCGCTATGGGTGCGGAAGGTGTTCATCTTGGACAAAGCGATATGCCTATAGATATTGCAAGAAAAATCCTTGGTGATGATTTTATTATTGGAGCAACAACAAAAACTGTTGTGCAGGCTCTGGAAGCTTACAAACAAGGGGCAGACTATCTTGGAGTGGGGGCAATTTATCCCACTACAACAAAGGTTAAAACGGTTTTAACCTCTACCGAAACCTTAGATGCAATCTGCCGCAGTGTACCAATTCCTGTAAATGCAATTGGCGGTCTTAACAAGGACAATATAAGCGTTCTTAAAAAAATTCCGATTGCAGGTATTTGTGTGGTTTCTGCAATTATGAAAGCCGACAAGGTGAAATCAGAAACAGAAACTTTACTAACCCTTACAAAGGAGCTAAAAAATGAAAACAGTATTAACAATTGCAGGCAGTGACTGCAGCGGCGGTGCCGGAATTCAGGCAGACATAAAAACAATGGTTACAAACGGTGTCTATGCTATGAGTGCAATCACTGCACTGACTGCACAAAACACATTGGGAGTAAGTGAAATAATGGAGGTTACACCTAAGTTTTTAGAAAAACAGCTCGATTCGGTGTTTACGGATATTTATCCCGATGCAGTTAAAACAGGCATGGTTTCATCGCCTGCACTGATAGAAGTTATCGCAGAAAGACTTACGTTTTACAAAGCCAAAAACATTGTTATTGACCCTGTGATGATAGCCACAAGCGGTTCAAGGCTGCTTCAAAGCGATGCCGCTGCTGTGCTTACAAAAAAGCTTTTTCCCTTAGCTACGGTAATTACTCCCAATATACCCGAAGCCGAGGCATTAACAAAAATCTGCATATCTTCCCCGGAGGATATGCAGAGCGTGGCAAAGCACCTTTATGAAAAATACGGCTGTAGTGTTCTGCTTAAAGGAGGGCATAGTCTTTGCGATGCAAGTGACGTTTTATACACAAAGTCAGGCTGCAAATGGTTTTTTGGCAAAAGGATAGACAATCCCAACACTCATGGAACAGGCTGTACGCTTTCATCTGCGATTGCCGCAAATCTTGCAAAGGGTTATCCTCTTGAGGCGGCTGTTTGCAAAGCAAAGGAATATCTGACGAGGCTTCTTAAAGTAAATTTTAATATTGGAAAAGGAAGCGGTCCTCTTTCCCATGGATATATGAAAGGAAGATCTATATGAGAAACTACACTACACAAATGGATGCTGCAAAAAAAGGAATTATTACCCGTGAAATGCAGGTTGTGGCAAAAAAAGAATACAAAACATCTGAGGAAATCAGAGAGCTTGTTGCAAAAGGGCAGGTTGCTATTTGTGCCAATAAGCTGCATAAATGCATTGACCCCAACGGTGTAGGTTCAATGCTCCGCACTAAAATCAATGTAAATCTTGGCATATCAAAAGATTGCAAGGATTACAACATGGAAATGGAAAAGGTAATGGCGGCAGTAAATATGGGTGCTGAGGCAATTATGGATTTATCTTCCCATGGAAACACACAGCCCTTCAGGCAAAAGCTTATCTCCGAATGTCCTGCCATGATAGGCACCGTTCCCGTATATGACAGCGTTATTCACTATCAGAGGGATCTCTCTACCCTTACCGCAAAGGACTTTATTGATGTAGTTCGTCTTCACGCACAGGACGGTGTTGATTTCGTGACGCTCCATTGCGGCATTACGAGAAAAACCATTGAGCAAATAA
Organism: Clostridia bacterium; assembly: GCA_045545055.1. Classification (GTDB taxonomy): domain Bacteria; phylum Bacillota; class Clostridia; order UMGS1883; family UMGS1883; genus UMGS1883. The sequence continues at coordinate 4,107 of JAZQAB010000068.1, forward strand.
AAAAACATAAAAGAAAAATGAACATCGTTTCCAGAGGAGGTTCATTGGTTTATGCGTGGATGAGTATGACCGGTGAAGAAAACCCTTTCTATGAGTATTATGATGAAATACTTGATATATGCCGCGAGTATGATGTTACTGTTTCCTTGGGAGATGCATGCCGTCCGGGCTGTCTCGCTGATGCAAGTGATGTATGTCAGATAGAAGAGCTGGTAAGACTTGGTGAGTTGACAAAAAGGGCATGGGAAAAGGACGTTCAGGTGATGGTGGAAGGTCCCGGACATATGCCCCTTGACCAAATTGAAGCAAATATGAAGCTTCAGCAGACAGTTTGTATGGGTGCACCCTTTTATGTATTAGGACCTATTGTAACCGATATTGCACCGGGATACGACCATATTACTTCCGCAATCGGCGGTGCAGTTGCAGCAGTCTCCGGCGCGGCATTCTTGTGCTACGTTACACCGGCAGAGCACCTTGCCCTTCCCGATGTAGATGATGTAAAACAGGGAATCATCGCCTCCAAAATAGCGGCACATGCGGCAGACATTGCAAAGCATATTCCCTATGCACGGGATATTGATGATAAAATGGCAGATGCCAGAAGAAGCTTTAACTGGGAGAAGCAGTGGGAATATTCCATTGACCCCGAAACTGCAAAACGCATCCGCAATGAACGCAAGAGCGAAATTCAGGAAAGCTGTTCCATGTGCGGAAAATTCTGTGCCGTGAGGAGTATGAATAAGGCACTGAGCGGTGAGTATATTGATATTTTATAAATCAGGCAAAAAACAGGTTGAAAAGCCACAAACAATGTGATATAATAGAAGCATTAATACATAAGGGGAAATTATTATGCAAAATAAAACTCAAAAAATTGTTCTTTCAGCACTGCTTGCTTCACTTGTATGTGTTGCAACAATGCTGATTAAAATTCCATCACCGCTTAAAGGGTATCTTAACCTTGGTGACTGCGTGGTGCTTCTTTCGGGCTGGGTTCTCTCCCCTGTTTACGGATTTTTGACGGCAGGAATAGGCAGTGCCTTGGCAGACATTTTTTCAGGCTACGTAATATACGCCCCTGCAACCTTTGTAATAAAAGGATTGATGGCACTTACGGCATGTTTTGTTTTCAGGCTGATAACAAAAAAGGCAAAAAGCACAATTTCAAGAATTGTAAGCGGAACGCTTGCGGAAATTCTGATGGTAGTAGGGTATTTTCTTTTTGAAGGCTTCCTATACGGATTTCTCCCCTCTTTGGTGAATATTCCGGCAAATGCTATGCAGGGCGTTTGCGGACTGGTACTCGGAATACTGCTTGTAAGAATCTTTGAAAAAAGCAACCTATAAATTTCTCACTTTGGGGACAGTCCCCAAAGTGAGAAATTTTCCCAAAAAGGGGACGGTTGCGAAACTATTAAAGCAAAAAGCACTTCCTAAAATAGGAAGTGCTTTTTGCTTTTAGTTTACAATTTTACCATTGTTCGCCTGGATATTCCGGTCAACCTTTCCAGAACCACTTTTGGTATCTTATGTTCTTCAATCAGCTTTTTCAAAAGCGCATACCTTTCAGATTTGGGTAAATTTCTAATTTCATGTGGCTTCATACCCCCGGTAACTTGTATGATTTTTACCTTTGCCATAGTATCCTTGCGACGCAGGTTATCTTCAAAATCGCTTTCTTCATCTGCTGAATTGCTGAATTTTTTAAACTGACTTATTGCACTGCTTCTGTTTTCATCTAACATATTCAGCAAAAAATCAATGTCCGTAAATTCGCTATTATTATAAATATAATCAGCATAACTGCTGTATCTGTATTCCTGCATTTTCCCAACAAGCATCGCCTTGACGGGATTCTGATGAATATATCTCGCCAAAGAAAGAAAATAACTGTCCTCCTCCACAGGAATACTTTTATAACGATTGGCAAACAGGTGTCCCGTACGTGAATACTTAAAGTTATACCATCCGGCATAATGGGACAAAATTTTCTTCATAAAATCAGATACGTCCCCTGCCTGTGCTTCTCTGACAAATAAATGAACGTGATTTGGCATCATGCAGTATGCGTAAAGGTGCATATTCATTTTATTCTTTGCGGACGATATTATTTCTTTTAATTTTGCATAATCCTTCTCATCGGAAAAGATACTTTGTGTGTTAAGTCCACGGAACATAATATGATACATTCCCGTTTCGCTTAAAATGCGTGCCTGCCTTGCCATGTAACATCACCACCAACTTAATAGTACCACCTTTTTTAATATATGTCAAGCAAAATTTCCCATTTTGGGGACAGTCCCCAAAGTGAGAAATTTTCAAATGTTTAATACTATCACTGAAAAGGTTCCTAAGATAAATCCTATTGTCTGCATTTTTGAAAGACGTTCCTTGTACAAAAGCACGGAAACTATCGCCGTAAGCACAATTCCCCCTGCGGAAATTACGGGAAACATAACCGATGCAGGCATATTCATCTTAGGATCGGACAGAAGTATTACAAGATAATTTGTCACGCCGTTTGCAATTCCGCAGGCTGCTCCTAAAAAGCAGCCTTTTTTAAGATTAAATCCCAGCTTCCTTTTTTCGGTCAAAGCCGCACCAATCACCATTACAACCACAATTATAAAAAGTGATGCAATCATAAATTCATTTTTGCAGTCATAGCCGCTTTTTGTCACATTCATCTGCTGAATTTTCTGTACGAGGCTGCATCCCCCGTTGGTAACTGCCGCAATGGTTATGTACATCAGCCATTTTGTCGTAATTTTTTTCTGCTGTCCTTTTTCCTTTTTCTCCATATTTGCAAATAACAGGGACAAAATCATAAGCACTGTTCCGATTATAAGCATTGCATCAACAGGCTCATCATATGCTACTATGGAATAAATTGCAGGAATCATAGTCGAATAGGAGAGAATGAGAGAGGCTACAGAAACAGGGCCTGTAAAAAGTGCTAAAAACGTATAAATTGATGCCAGCGAATAGCACGCCGCAAAGGCTATAGCATAGGGCAGAAAATCAGAAAAAAAGTCCAAATTCCCTTCCGATGTTACAATAAATACTATCATCGCAAAAAGAGAACACAGAGCAGTAAAGGAATATGCACCTGATTCTACTTTGCCTGAATAAGATTTTTTCGTCATAGTTTGTGCCAGAACCAGCACTACAATAGTTGCAAGGAGTATTATGTTCATTTTTTATAACCGTTCCTTTCCTACATTTAGTTACATTGACTTCCGAAAATAATATTATACCAATTAGTTTACCTATACAAGCATTTATCTTCCTTGTTTTTTTAACTATTTTCCCCTGAATGAAAAATATTGACAAAACTTAATTTTGCCTTTATACTGAAAAAGGTGATTGATATGCAACTTAACTATGACAGTAAAAAGCTCTCAAACATAGCACGTGATTTCTACAATGCCACGGGAGCAAACATTTGTATATTGGACAAAAATTTTTCTCCGCTGATTGATGCCGAATTTCATTGTGAGTACTGCAAAAAAATTCACAATCTCAAAGACGGTAAGCTGAGATGCACAGCTTCCGATTATGCACTTCTGTTCAAGGCAAAGGAAACAAAAAAAGCACAGATGCATATCTGCCACGCAGGACTCACAGACTGTGCTGTTCCTATTTTTTACGAAAACGACATTATTGGCTATATATTAATGGGAGAGCTTAAATGCGAGGATAATTTTTCCTCAGTAAAAAGCTATATATTTTCATCGGGTGCCGACATGGTACAAATGGAAAAATGTTATCGTGAGCTTCCTTTATACACTTCCGAAAAAGTGCAAAGCATTACAAACGTTGCAATTATGCTGGCAAAATTTATCTTGACTGAAAAAATGCTTCGACCCGACTCAGGTAATAAAGGAAACAGAATCATTTCATATATAGATGAAAATCTGCAAAGCGAGCTTAGTATACATAAGATATGCGAAAACGCCAATATTTCAAAAAATGTACTCTACAAATTTATTCATAAAGAATTTGGATGTACGGTCAGCGAATATATAAATAAAAAGAGAATTTCCTTTGCACAAAAGTTACTTGAAAGCACAGATTTATCAGTGGAAGAAATTTCTCAGAAATGCGGCTTTGCAAGTGCTTCCTATTTCACAAGAACATTTAGAAGGCAAAGAGGAATTACACCTTTGAAATATCGAAAAAATTTCTCATTTTAGGGTCTGTCCCCAAAATGAGAAAAAATCCCGTCTCAGAGTATGAAACGGGATTTCTTTTTTACAGTATAGGATTTTGCGTAAATTCAATTCGCATGAAACTGTGTTCGTGCAATGTTCGGGTGCGACGAGGGTGAAGCGGCACGCTTCTTTTTTATTCGTTATTCGGTTTAGAACAGGCCGGTGATTTTGCCGTTTTCGTCCACATCGATTTTTTCTGCTGCAGGATCCTTGGGAAGTCCGGGCATTGTCATAATTTCACCGGTGAGTGCCACGATAAAGCCTGCACCTGCACTTACCTTTACGTTACGAACTGTAACGGTAAAGTTTTCGGGTGCACCCAGCTTTGTCATATCATCGGAGAAGCTATACTGCGTCTTTGCCATACATACGGGGAGTTTACTAAACCCAAGCTCGGTGAGAGTTTTAAGCTGCTTTTGTGCGTTTTTGTCAAAGATTACACCGTCACCACCGTAAATACGCTTAACAATAGCTTCAATCTTTTGCTCAATAGAAAGGTCGTCCTCATAGCTGAAGCTAAAGTCATTCTTTTCTTCACAAAGACGAACAACTTCCTCTGCAAGCTCGATTCCGCCTTCACCGCCCTTTGCCCATACATCGGAAAGGACAACATTTACGCCGAGCTTCTTACATTCGTCTATAATTACCTGTACTTCCTTATCGGTATCTGTGGGGAACTTATTGATTGCCACCACAGAGGGAAGCTTGTACACGTTTTTGATATTTGAAACATGACGAAGAAGATTGGGAATACCCTTTAAAAGAGCTTCGGTATTTTCCTCATTAAGTTCGGTCTTTGCCGTACCGCCGTGCATTTTAAGGGCACGGATAGTAGCAACGATTACAACGGCTGAGGGGGTAAGTCCTGCCGCACGGCACTTAATGTCGAGGAATTTCTCCGCACCAAGGTCAGCACCGAAGCCTGCCTCCGTAATTGCATAATCGCCAAGCTTCATTGCAAGCTTTGTAGCCGTTACGCTGTTACAACCGTGAGCAATATTTGCAAAAGGACCGCCATGTACAAACGCAGGAGTTCCCTCCAAGGTCTGAACAAGGTTTGGCTTAATTGCATCCTTAAGAAGTGCAGTCATCGCACCGTGAGCCTTAAGGTCTGCCGCTGTAACGGGCTTTTCATCATAAGTGTAGCCTACAATGATTCTTCCAAGTCTTTCCTTGAGGTCGGAAAGAGAATTTGCAAGGCACAAAACTGCCATAATTTCACTTGCAACGGTAATATCATAACCGTCCTCACGGGGAACACCGTTCACCCTGCCGCCGAGACCGTCCGTCACAAAACGGAGCTGGCGGTCATTCATATCAACACATCTTTTCCAAACAATTCTGCGAGGATCAATATTAAGAGCATTTCCCTGATAAATATGGTTATCAAGCATAGCCGCAAGGAGATTGTTCGCAGCACCGATTGCGTGGAAGTCACCCGTGAAATGAAGGTTAATATCCTCCATGGGAACAACCTGTGCATAGCCGCCGCCTGCTGCACCGCCTTTAACACCAAAGACGGGACCTAAGGACGGTTCACGAAGTGCAACCATTACATTCTTGCCGATTTTACGAAGTCCGTCGGCAAGCCCTATTGTAGTAGTGGTCTTTCCCTCGCCTGCAGGGGTGGGGTTTATAGCCGTTACTAAAACCAGCTTTCCGTCCTTGCGGTCAAGGTTATCTAAAATTGAAAGGTCAATCTTTGCCTTATACTTTCCGTATTGTTCGAGATATTTGTCATCTACGCCTGCTGTTTTTGCTATTTCCGTAATGGGCTTCATCTCTACGGATTGTGCAATTTCAATGTCTGTTTTATACATTAAAATCAATCCTTTCCAACGTTTGATTTAAGAGTAACGTCGTGGTAACCGCCCTCAACAATACTTGTTGCGGAAACGAGAGTAATTTTTGCATTTTTCTGAAGTTCCGGAATAGTCAGCACACCGCAATTGCACATTGTTGATGCAACCTTGTAAAGGCTCTTTGCCACGTTATCCTGAAGGGAGCCTGCATATACAACGTAGGAATCAACGCCTTCCTCAAAGGATAGCTTTGCCTTACCGCCCAGGTCATAACGCTGCCAGTTACGAGCACGGTTGCTTCCCTCTCCCCAATATTCCTTAACGTATGTTCCGTTAATATTGAGCTTGGGTGTGGGGCTTTCGTCAAAGCGTGCGAAATATCTTCCCAGCATAAGGAAATCTGCACCCATTGCAAGGGCAAGTGTCATATGATAGTCGTGTACGATACCGCCGTCGGAGCAAATGGGAATATAGATACCTGTCTTTTCAAAGTATTCGTCACGTGCTGCCGCAACCTCAATAACAGCCGTTGCCTGTCCACGACCGATACCCTTTGTTTCACGGGTGATGCATATAGAACCGCCGCCGATACCAACCTTAATAAAGTCTGCACCTGCTTCTGCAAGGAACATGAATCCGTCACGGTCTACAACGTTTCCTGCACCGACCTTTACATTATCGCCGTATTTTTCACGGATAAACGCAATTGTCTTTGCCTGCCATGCTGTATAGCCCTCGGAGGAGTCAATACAAAGCACGTCTGCACCTGCTTCAACAAGTGCGGGAACTCTCTTTTCATAGTCAAGAGTGTTAATACCTGCACCTACAAGGTAACGCTTCTGCTCATCAAGCACTTCATTGGGATTACTCTTGTGTGTGGAGTAGTCCTTTCTGAATACGAAGTACTTAAGTTCGTTTTTATCATTAATAATGGGGAGAGAATTAAGCTTATGCTCCCAGATAATATCGTTTGCTTCTTTAAGAGTTGTAGATTCCGGTGCACAGATAAGCTTATCAAAGGGAGTCATGAAATCCTTAACCTTGATATCGGTGCTCATTCTGCTTACACGGTAGTCACGGCTTGTAACCACACCTAAAAGAACACCTGTTGCAGTTCCGTCCTCTGTAACAGCCATTGTGTTATGACCTGTTCTCTCAAAAAGGTCGAGAACATCCCCAAGTGTGTCATCCGGCTTAAGGTTGCTGTCACTTACAACAAAGCCTGCCTTGTAGCTCTTTACACGTGCAACCATTGCCGCTTCGTCCTCAACAGACTGTGAGCCGTAAATAAAGGAAATGCCGCCTTCCTTTGCAAGTGCTATTGCCATAGTATCGTTCGATACGGACTGCATGATAGCAGATACCATAGGAATGTTAAGGCTGTATTTAGGCTCTTCACCCTTTTTAAATTTAACAAGAGGTGTTTTAAGGCTTACATTGGCAGGAATACAGTCGGGGCCTGTGTAGCCGGGAACGAGCAGATATTCGCTGAATGTACGTGAAGGTTCGTTAAAATAAAATGCCATGGTTATATCTCCCCCATAATAAAATTTTATAGTATTTTTGTTATTATACAACAATTTCAGAGCATTTTCAAGATATAAGTTCCTATTTTAAGCAAAAAAATTGCAATTTGAAAAAAATTTCTCACTTTGGGGGCTGTCCCCAAAAGGAGGAATTTTCGATTAGTATGAAAAATTGCCGTTCCCTACATTTCTTGCAGC